>JBFGOX010000007.1:0-19458 GCA_041565015.1 Burkholderiaceae bacterium | reverse complement strand
GTATCGCCGCGCGCTGGTGATCGGGGCCGAAGTTTTCTCGCGCATCCTCGACTGGAACGACCGCACGACCTGTGTGCTGTTCGGCGACGGTGCCGGCGCGGTCGTGCTGGAGGCGGGCGATTCGCCGGGTATTGTCAGCAGCCGACTGCACGCCGACGGCTCGCAGGCGAAGATTCTGTGCACCGCCGGCCGGGTCACCCAGGGCGCGGTGCAGGGCGATCCGTTCCTGCGCATGGACGGGCAGGCCGTTTTCAAGCTGGCCGTCAACGTGCTCGACAGTTCGGCGCGCGAGGTGCTCGCCGACGCACGACTGGACGTCTCGGCGATCGACTGGCTGATCCCGCATCAGGCCAATGTGCGCATCCTCAGTGCGACCGCGCGCAAGCTCGGTCTGCCGGAGGGCAAAGTCGTGGTGACGGTCGACCAGCACGGCAATACGTCGGCGGCATCGGTGCCACTGGCGCTCGATCTGGCCGTGCGCGACGGACGCATCCGTTCCGGCCAGCACCTGATGCTGCAGGGCGTCGGCGGCGGTTTCACCTGGGGTTCGGTGCTGGTCCGTTTCTGAAACTCGAGAACAACGAACATGAAAGTCGCATTCGTGTTTCCTGGGCAGGGCTCGCAGGCCGTGGGCATGCTCGACGGGTTTGCCGGCATCGCGGCGTTCGACGAGGTGCTGGCGCAGGCCAGTGCGGCGCTCGGCGAAGACATCGGCGCGCTGATCGCGAAGGGACCTGCCGAGCAGCTCAACCTGACGGTCAACACGCAGCCGGTCATGCTGGCAGCCGGCGTTGCCGTCTACCGGGCATGGCGCGCGGCGGGCGGCGAAGCGCCAGCCATGATGGCGGGCCACAGCCTCGGCGAGTACAGCGCGCTGGTCGCGGCCGAGGCGCTGCCGCTGGCGCATGCCCTGCGGCTGGTACGTTTCCGCGCCCAGGTGATGCAGGATGCGGTGCCGGCTGGCACGGGCGGTATGGCGGCCATCCTCGGGTTGTCCGATGACCAGGTCAGGCAAGCCTGCGCAGAGGCCGCGCAGGGCGAGGTCGTCGAAGCGGTGAACTTCAACGCGCCGGCGCAGGTTGTCATCGCCGGCCACATCGAGGCGGTCACGCGCGCCTGCGAAGCCGCCAAGCGGCTCGGTGCGAAGCGGGCCTTGCCGTTGCCGGTGTCGGCGCCGTTTCATTCGTCGCTGCTGGCCCCCGCGGCTGCGCGCCTGCGCGAGCGGTTGCGTGACGAGCCCGTCGCCGCACCGCGTGTCCCGGTCATCAACAATATCGACGTCGCAATCGAGTTGGAGCCGGGCCGGATTCGCGATGCGCTCGCCCGCCAGGCGGCTGGCCCGGTGCGCTGGTCCGAGATCATCCGGGCCATGGCGGCCGACGGTGTCACGCACGTGGTCGAGTGCGGGCCGGGCCGCGTGCTGGCGGGCCTGACCAAGCGGATCGCGCCGGATGTCGAAAGCCTCGCACTGACGGCGCCGGCAAGCATCAGCGAGGCGCTGGAACGACTGCGAGCGGCGTGATGAACAAGACCCCGATTTTCAGCTCGACTGCGCTGGCCGGCGAGATCGCGCTCGTCACCGGCGCATCGCGCGGCATCGGTGCCGCAATTGCCGACGCGCTGGCGAATGCGGGCGCGACGGTCTTCGGCACCGCGACGAGCGAGGCGGGCGCGGCCGCCATCACACAGCGAATGCAGCAGGCCGGCACGCAGGGCAAGGGCGTAGTGCTCGATGTCACCGATTCGGCGCGGGGCGAGACGGTGATCGATGAGGTCACGCGCGCGCACGGCAAGTTGTCGATCCTGGTCAACAACGCGGGCATTACGCGTGATGCGCTGGCCATGCGGATGAAGGACGACGACTGGAGCGCCGTGCTCGACACCAATCTGTCGGCCGTCTTTCGACTGAGCCGCGCCGTCCTGCGCGGCATGATGAAGGCGCGGCACGGCCGCATCATCAACGTCACATCGGTGGTCGGCGCGAGTGGCAACGCGGGCCAGGCGAACTATGCTGCTGCCAAGGCCGGCGTCGCCGGCATGACGCGGGCGCTTGCTCGCGAGGTCGGCAGCCGTGGCATCACGGTGAACTGCGTTGCGCCCGGATTCATCGATACCGACATGACCCGTGCGCTCGGCGCCGAGCAGGCGCAGGCGCTGCTGGCGCAGATTCCGCTCGGCCGGTTGGGCGGCGTCGACGAGATTGCCGGCGCGGTCGTCTTTCTGGCCTCGAACGCCGGCGCCTACATCACCGGCACCACGGTCCATGTCAACGGCGGCATGTACATGGCGTAAGGGACCGGGCGCGTCCGATCACGTTGCTCTGTTAGACTTTTTCAGGCTGTGGGCTCGCCGTCGTTCCAGCAATCTGGTCGGCGGGAGCCCAAGTAGTTTCGAGGAGGGGTGAATGGAAAACATCGAACAGCGGGTCAAGAAGATCGTCGCCGAGCAGCTTGGCGTGAATGAAGCGGATATCAAGAACGAGTCCGCCTTCGTCGAGGACCTCGGTGCCGACTCGCTCGACACTGTCGAACTGGTGATGGCGCTTGAAGACGAGTTCGAGTGCGAGATCCCGGACGAAGAAGCCGAGAAGATCCGTACCGTTCTGCAGGCCATCGAATACGTGACCACCCACCTGAAAAAGGCCTGAATCGCGGCGGCGTCGTCCGCCCCTGGCCAGTCCATCCTCATGAGCGAACGCCGACGTGTCGTCGTCACCGGCCTCGGCATCATCAGTCCGGTCGGCAATGACGTCCCCACCGCGTGGGGCAACCTGACCGCGGGCAAGTCCGGCATCACGCGCATCACCCGCTTCGACGCGAAGGACTTTCGCGTGCAGATCGCGGGCGAGGTCGCGGACTTCGACGTCGGCGCCTTCATGCCGGCGAAGGAAGCGCGCCGGATGGACACCTTCATCCATTTCGGACTCGCCGCCTCGATCGAAGCGATCCGCGATTCCGGGCTCGAGATCACCGACGCCAATCGCGAGATGATCGGGTGCATGGTCGGCTCGGGCATCGGCGGCCTGCCGCTGATCGAGGAGAACCACGCCGAGTTCACGACGCGCGGTCCGCGCCGCATCTCGCCGTTCATGATCCCCGGCGCAATCATCAACATGATCTCGGGCAACCTGTCGATCATGTACGGATTGAAGGGGCCGAACCTGGCCATCGTCACCGCCTGCACGACCGGCCTGCACTGCATCGGGGAGTCGGGGCGGCTGATCGAATACGGCGATGCGGATGTGATGATTGCCGGCGGCGCCGAGGCGACCATCTGTCCGCTCGGTGTCGGCGGCTTTGCGTCGATGCAGGCGCTGTCGGTGCGGAATGACGACCCTGCCACCGCCAGCCGGCCTTGGGACCGCGATCGCGACGGCTTCGTGCTCGGCGAGGGCGCCGGCGTGCTGGTGCTCGAGGAATACGAGCACGCGAAGCGCCGCGGTGCAAAGATTTACGCTGAACTCGTCGGTTTCGGCATGAGTGCGGACGCGTATCACATGACCGCGCCGGACGTCGACGGCCCCCGCCGGTCGATGCTCAACGCGCTGCGCAGTGCCCGATTGAACGCCGACGCGGTCGATTACCTGAACGCGCACGGCACGTCGACGCCGCTGGGCGACGTCAACGAGACCAACGCAATCAAGCTCGCGCTCGGCGACGCGGCCCGCAAGATCGTCGTGAATTCGACCAAGTCGATGACCGGCCATCTCCTGGGCGGCGCCGGTGGCGTCGAGTCGGTGTTCACGGTGCTCGCCGTTCATCATCAGGTTTCGCCACCGACGATCAACATCTTCAATCAGGATCCGGAGTGCGACCTCGATTACTGCGCCAACGTGGCGCGTGAGATGAAGATCGACGTCGCGCTGAAGAATTCATTCGGCTTCGGCGGCACCAACGGCACCCTCGTGTTCAGGCGTGCCTGAGGCGAACGCCTTCCGCCTCGAGCTTTCCGCGTCGTTGCGAGAGCGCCGCATTCGCCTGCTGGCGCAGGCGTTGACCGGGCTGGCCGCCGCAACCTGCGTATGGGCGATGCTGCTGTCGCCCAGCCCCTGGCGTTCTGCCGCTGCCTTGATCGCGCTGGCCGCGCTGGCGGCTGTCTTGCGGTCGGTAACTCGCGTTCCCGAGGGGCAACTGGCGATCGATTCCGGCGGTGTCGTGCACCACCTGACGGGCGAGGGTGCGGCGAAGGCATCGCCGCGCTATTGCGGTGCTGCCTACGTGTGCCTGCAGGTTCCCGGTCGCCTGTTGCCGATATGGGTCGATATGCTGCCGGCTGAAGCGTGGCGGCGGCTTCAGGTCGCTTGCCGATGGACGCATAAGCAAGATTCCGGCCGGGGCGGCGGGCGTTTAGCGGCCAGCGAAAGAACTAAATGAAGCGGTCCCTGTCTGACGAGGCGGGTTGGCCGTGCAGGCGGGTCGGGACCCCTCGATGAGCGAGCGGGATATCGACCGGCAACTCGTCGAGCGGGTGCAACGTGGAGACAAGCGTGCCTTCGACCTGCTGGTCAGCAAGTACCAGCGCAAGCTGTTTCGCCTGCTGTCTCGGCTGATCCGGGATCAGGCGGAGATCGAGGACGTGGCGCAGGAAGCGTTCATCAAGGCTTACCGGGCATTGCCGAACTTCCGGGGTGAAAGCGCGTTCTACACATGGCTGTACCGGATCGCGATCAACACCGCCAAGAATTACCTGGTGGCGCAAGGACGCAGGGCGCCGACGCAGACCGAGGCGGAGATCGAGGACGCGGAAAATTTCGACGACGGCGATTCGCTGCGTACCGAAGACACGCCCGACCGCATGCTGCTGTCGAAGCAGGTGGCCGAGGCGGTCAACCGGGCGATCGAGCGGCTGCCCGACGAACTGCGAACCGCGATCGTCCTGCGGGAGCTCGAGGGCTTGACATACGAGGAGATCGCGGCCTCGATGAATTGTCCGATCGGCACGGTGCGCTCGCGAATTTTTCGTGCCCGTGAGGCGGTGGCCGAAGAGCTGCGACCGATCTTGGAAACGAACAAGGACAGGCGTTGGTGAGGCAGGTGATGAATGCTGAGCGAATGAAGCCCGAAGATGGCGGCGGAAAATCGGACAACAGCGTCGCGGATGACTGTGCGCAGCGCCTGTCGTGCCTGCTCGACGGCGAGCTCGATGCCGACGGCTGTCGAGAGATTCTCGAGCGCCTCCGAAACGATGACGATGCCTGCCGGAAATGGGCGCTGCTGAATTGCGCCGGCGATGCGCTGCGCTCGGCAGATGTCGCGGCCTGGCATTCGGGAGATTTTGTGACGCGGGTGTCGGCGGCCCTCGAAAAGGAGCCGACGGTGCTGGCGCCGGTGGCGCGGCCACCGGCCGCTAGCCTGCGCCGGTGGCTACTGCCCGGGGCGGGTGCCGCGGCCGCAGCGGCCGTGCTGATCGTGGTCGGGTTACCTTCGCGGCAGGACGTCGCGCCGCAGACGGTGGCGGTCGCCGCCAAGTCGGCGCTGCCTGCGGTGCCGGTCGTCGTTGCCGAAAAGCCGCTGCAGATCGATCGCTCGCCGCTGCTCGAGCGTTATCTGGCGGCGCACCGCGAACTCGCGGAGCCGACGCTGATGCCGTATTCAACGCCGTATGTCCGTACGTCGGGTGCGCTGCACGCGCAGGAGCCGCGTTGATGCGTCTCGCCGCCGCGCCATGGCGACCGATCGTCGCGCTGCTTTGTCTGGTCGCCGTCGCACCGGTGGCGACTGCGCAGGAGCGGAATGCGCCCGGAAATCCGGCCGCCTCCGCCGATGGCCGCAGTGCCGAGCAATGGCTGCAGATGGTGCAGCAGGCCGCGCGGCGGCTCGACTATTCGGGAACCATGGTCTACCAGCAGGGCAATGAAGTGCGGATGTCGCGCATCGTGCACGTTTTCGACGGCAAGGTTTCGCACGAGCGACTGCAGCCGATGGATGGACGGCTGCGCGAATTCATTCGCGTCGCTGATGAAGTGAAATGCCTGATTCCGGAGGCGCGGCGCGTGGTGGTCGAGCGACGGACCCGCACGGAATCGTTCCCGGCGCTCGGTGCTGCGGGGGCGGCCGATCTGCTGCAGCACTACGCGGTCGAAGTCGTCGGCCGGGAACGTGTCGGCGGATTCGACTGTCAGGTACTGGAGATCAGGCCGCGGCAGAGTGACCGCTATGGTTACCGACTGTGGGTCGATCGGAACACCGGGTTGCTGCTGCGTTCGCAGACGCTCAACGAGCGTGGCGAAGTGCTCGAACAGATGGCCTTCGCCGACGTGCGCGTCGGCGCCGTCGACCGCGAACAGTTGAAGCCGTCATGGTCGACCGAAGGCTGGCGGGTTGATGAGTCATCGTATCGGCCCGTCGATCTGCGCGAGCAGGGCTGGCGGCTGCTGCCGCCGATTGGGTTCAGGCCGTTGTATGCAGTGCGCCGGCCGATGAGCAGTGGCCAGGTCCTGCAGGCCGTCTATTCGGACGGGCTGGCGACGATGTCAATCTTCATCGAGCCGGCCCGGTCTTCCGCGCAGGACGAAGTCTTGCCGAGGCGAGGCCCGATCAATGCGTATGCACGTCGCCTTGGCGATTCGATGGTCACCGTCATGGGCGAGATCCCGTCCGAGACCGCGCGCGCCGTTGCGGCCGCCGTCGAGCGGGTCAGTAGGTAAGTTTTTTCCAACCTCGATTTTTTACTTAACGCAACGAACGATGAAGATTCTGCTGCACCGTACCTTCCCCATCCTGATTGCGGCGCTCGGCTTTCTGGCCGCACCGCTGCAGGCGCAGACTGCCGCCGCGCAACTGCCTGATTTCACCGAACTCGTCGAGCGGGTTGGTCCGGCGGTCGTCAATATCCGTACGACGGCCCGGCTGAGCGCCGTGCATGGCCGGGCGATGCCGCAGATCCCCGGGCTCGACGAGAACGACCCGTTCTACGAGTTCTTCCGCCGTTTCTTTCCGCAGCCCCAGCCGGGTCCGCAGCGGCCGGGACCGCGCGGCGAGCGCCAGATTCCGCGCGGGCTGGGTTCCGGATTTATCATCTCGACCGACGGCTACGTGATGACCAATCACCATGTCGTCGACGGCTCCGAGCAAATCACCGTAACGCTCGCCGACAAGCGCGAGTTCAGCGCCAAGCTGATTGGCTCCGACCAGCGCACCGACGTTGCACTGCTGAAGATCGAGGCCAATGGGCTGCCTACCGTGCGTATCGGCGATTCGAACCGGCTGCGGGTCGGCGAATGGGTGATCGCGATCGGCTCGCCCTTCGGCCTTGAAAGCACGGTAACGGCCGGGATCGTCAGCGCCAAGGCGCGCGAAACGGGCGAGTACCTGCCGTTCATCCAGACCGACGTGGCCGTCAACCCGGGCAATTCCGGCGGTCCGCTGATCAACATGCGCGGCGAGGTCGTCGGCATCAACTCGCAGATCTTCACGACCTCCGGCGCCTACGCGGGCATTTCGTTTGCGATTCCGGTCGACGAGGCCATGCGGGTGCAGGATCAGCTGCGCACAACCGGCCGGGTGATTCGCGGGCGCATCGGCGTGACTATCAGCGCCGTCTCGCGCGAAGTGGCCGAGGCGATCGGGCTGGGCAAGTCGCAGGGCGCGCTGGTGACCAACGTCGATCCGGAAGGACCGGCCGCGAAGGCGGGCGTCGAGCCGGGCGATGTGATCGTGCGCTTCGACAACCGCCCGATCGACAGCCAGTCGGACCTGCCGCGCATCGTTGGCGCCACCCGGCCAGGAAGCAAGGTTGCCATGGGCGTCTGGCGCAAGGGCACCCAGCGTGAATTGCAGGTGACGGTCGGCGAAATGGCGGCCGAGCAGCAGATCGCCCGCCGGGGTGAGCCGACGCCGCGCAGCGCGGCCCCTGCCAATGCGCTCGGCCTCACGGTCTCGGAAGTCCCGGCGGAGCGGCTGAAGGAGCTGAAGATCAAGGGTGCCGTGCAGGTCGACGCGGTCGAAGGACCGGCAGCCAGCGCCGGCCTGCGCGCCGGCGACCTGATTGTCTCGGTCAACAACGTCGATGTCGTCAACGTCAAGCAGTTCAACGAGCAGGTCGCCAAGCTTGACCGCAAGCGCAACGTCGCCCTGCTGGTGCGACGGGGCGAGTCGACGCAGTTCGTCATCGTCCGACCGACCGATCGATAGCGGCCGCCGACGGCGGGCGTGGCCACGCTAAAATGCGCGCCGCGTCCAGCAGAACAGGGGGTGACGCCAGTGGCGCACCCCCTTTGCTTTGCCCGCGCGGATCCGGCTGCCGGGCCCGCCAAGCGCAAGTGCACTTCGCCAGCGCCGCGGGCGCAGGACATCGATGCAACACATTCGTAATTTTTCGATCATCGCGCATATCGACCACGGCAAGTCGACCCTTGCTGACCGGCTGATCCAGCGCTGCGGCGGACTGGCCGAGCGCGAAATCCAGGCACAGGTGCTCGATACGATGGCCCTGGAGCGCGAGCGCGGCATCACGATCAAGGCGCAGACCGCCGCGCTTGCCTATGCGGCGGCCGATGGGCAGACCTACAACCTGAACCTGATCGATACCCCCGGCCACGTCGATTTCTCCTACGAGGTCAGCCGTTCGCTGTCGGCTTGCGAAGGCGCGCTGCTGGTGGTCGACGCCTCGCAGGGCGTGGAAGCGCAGACGGTGGCCAACTGCTACACAGCAATCGAGCTCGGCGTCGAAGTGCTGCCGATCCTGAACAAGATGGACCTGCCGTCGGCCAATCCGGAAGCCGCGCGCGCCGAGATCGAGGACGTGATCGGTATCGACGCCCATGATGCGGTGCTGGCCAGCGCGAAGACGGGCCAGGGTGTCGACGAGATCCTCGAGCGCGTCATTGCCCGCGTGCCGCCGCCGAAGGGCGACCCGGCCGCCGCGTTGCAGGCGCTGATCATCGACTCCTGGTTCGACAACTACGTCGGCGTGGTGATGTTGGTACGCGTCGTCAACGGCACCGTCAGGCCGAAGGACCGCATTCTGCTGATGGCCACCGATGCGCATCACCTGGTCGAGCAGGTCGGCGTGTTCACGCCGAAATCGCGCAGCCGCGAGCAGCTGTCGGCGGGCGAGGTCGGCTTCATCATCGCCGGCATCAAGGAACTGCGCGACGCACGCGTCGGCGATACGGTCACCCATGCTGCCAGCCAGTCGACGCGGCCGGCCTTGAGCCCGCTGCCTGGCTTCCGCGAGGTCAAGCCACAGGTCTTTGCCGGCCTTTATCCGGTCGAGGCCAACCAGTACGAGGCGCTGCGCGACGCGCTGACGAAACTGCAGTTGAACGACGCGGCGCTGCAGTTCGAGCCCGAAGTGTCGCAGGCGCTCGGCTTCGGCTTTCGCTGCGGCTTTCTCGGGCTGCTGCACATGGACATCGTGCAGGAGCGGCTCGAGCGCGAATACGGCATGGATCTGATCACGACCGCGCCGTCGGTGGTCTATGAGGTGCTGTTGCGCGACGGCACCGTGCAGCAGGTCGAGAATCCGTCCAAGCTGCCCGAACCGGCAAGGATCGAGGAAATCCGCGAACCGATCGTCGATATCACGATCTTCGTGCCGCAGGAATACGTCGGCGCGGTAATCACCCTTTGCACCGGCAAGCGGGGCGTGCAGAAGGACATGTCCTATCACGGCCGCCAGGTCCATCTGCATTACGAGTTGCCGCTGGCCGAAATCGTTCTCGACTTCTTCGACAAGCTCAAGTCGGTCTCGCGCGGCTACGCGTCGATGGACTACGAGTTCAAGGAGTACCGCGGCGCCGACGTGGTCAAGGTCGACATGCTGATCAACGGCGACCGTGTCGACGCCTTGAGCGTCATCGTCCACCGCAGCAATTCGCAGCACCGAGGCCGGGAAATCGCGGCGAGAATGCGCTCGATCATTCCGCGGCAGATGTACGACGTGGCGATCCAGGCCGCGATTGGCGCGAACATCATCGCGCGCGAGAACGTCAAGGCACTGCGCAAGAACGTCCTGGCCAAGTGCTACGGCGGCGACATCACGCGCAAGAAGAAGCTGCTCGAAAAGCAGAAGGCGGGCAAGAAGCGGATGAAGCAGGTCGGCACGGTGGAAATTCCGCAGGAGGCCTTCCTGGCGATTCTGCAGGTCGAGGACAAATGAACTTTGCATTGATCCTGTTCGTCCTGCTGCTCGTCAGCGGCGCGATGTGGCTGCTCGACATGCTGTGGCTGCGCAAGCAGCGGCTGGCGGCTGCCGAAGCGGCACTGGGGGAGTTCGATGCCCGGAATTCCGGCAAGGCCGGCATCGATGCGCAGGCGATGGCGTCCGAGCGTGCCGCGCTCGCCACGCGCCTGACCCAGCGACCCTGGTACCTCGAGTACACGGCGAGTTTCTTTCCGGTCATCCTCGTCGTCTTCGTCCTGCGTTCGTTCC
Source organism: Burkholderiaceae bacterium (assembly GCA_041565015.1). Taxonomy (GTDB): domain Bacteria; phylum Pseudomonadota; class Gammaproteobacteria; order Burkholderiales; family Burkholderiaceae_F; genus JADJWR01. The sequence continues at coordinate 9,084 of JBFGOX010000007.1, read as the reverse complement.
TGTTCGAACCGTTCCGCATCCCGTCCGGATCGATGATCCCGACGTTGCACATCGGCGACCTGATCCTGGTGAATAAGTACCAGTACGGAATCCGGCTGCCGGTGATACACAAGAAGGTGATCGATCTGGGCTCGCCGCAGCGCGGCGACGTGATCGTGTTCCGTTTTCCGCACAATCCCTCGCAGGACTACATCAAGCGGGTCGTCGGCCTGCCGGGCGACCGGGTGGAGTACGCTGACCGTCGCCTGTCGATCAATGGCCAACCGGTCCCGCTGCAGCCGCTGCCACGCTACTTCGAGGAGGAGCGGGTGCAGTATTACGCACAGTTCTCGGAGAAACTCGGCAGCTTGGAGCACCGCATCATCGTCAGCGAGGGGCCCGGCGTGCCGGCGATGCGCGCTTTCGTGCACACCCACCCGCAAGCCTGCCAGTACAGCGCCGAAGCGGTGCGCTGCACGGTGCCGGATGGGCACTACTTCGTCATGGGAGACAACCGGGACAACAGCGAAGACAGTCGTTTCTGGGGCTTCGTGCCCGACAGGAACATCGTCGGCCGCGCATTCTTCATCTGGATGAACTTTGGCAACATCGGCCGCATCGGCAGCTTCAACTGAGAACGGGCGCAGCTAATCGTCGAACTGGGGGAAACGAATGCAGGAAATGTTGGGGGCGAGGAAACGGCAACGGGGTCTGGGTCTGATCGCCCTGATCTTTGTCGGTCTGCTGATCGTGGCATTGCTGATCATCGGCGCCAAACTCGTGCCGGCGATGACCGAGTACCTGGCCATTGAGAAAGCCGTGCAGCGAATCCGGCAGGACGCCGATACGGTGCCCGAACTGCGTCGCGCGTTCGACCGTTACGCCCAGATCGACGACATCAAGTCGATCGCCGGCAAGGACCTGGATATCACCAAGGAGTCGGACAAGGTGGTGATCTCATACGCGTATTCGTACCAAGTTCCCATCACCGACAGCGTGCGGCTGGTCATCGACTTTTCCGGCACCACGAGCGCCCGACCGCGGGTGCAGTAAGGGCACGGCCGCGTGATCGAACTCAGCGCACTCGAGCAACGTCTCGGCTACGAGTTCGCCAATCGTGAACTGCTGGCGCAGGCACTGACGCATCGCAGTCACGGCGCCGTCCATAACGAGCGCCTGGAGTTCCTCGGCGACGCGGTGCTGAACTGCACGATCGCACAACTGTTGTTCCAGAAGTTCTCGCGCCTGAACGAGGGCGATCTTTCCCGGTTGCGCGCCAACCTGGTCAAGCAGCAATCGCTGGCCGAGATCGCCGAGCGGCTCGAACTGAGCGAGTTCCTGCGTCTGGGCGAAGGCGAGCGCAAGAGCGGCGGTTTCCGCCGGCCGTCGATCCTCGCCGACACGCTGGAGGCGGCGATGGGCGCCGTCTTCGTCGATCGCGGCTTCGAGTCGGCGCGCGAGGTGATCACACGGCTGTTCGAACCGGTGCTGAAGTCGGTCGACCCGAAGACGCTCGGCAAAGACAGCAAGACGCTGCTGCAGGAGTATCTGCAGGGCAAGCGCCTGCCGCTTCCGCAGTACGCCGTGGTCGAAACGCGCGGTGCCGCGCACAACCAGGAGTTCGAGGTCGAGTGCGCGGTGCCGAAGCTGGAAATCAGCGTGCGCGGCAGCGGACGCAGCCGGCGGGCGGCGGAACAGTCGGCGGCCAAGCTGGCGCTCGAGGCCGCTTTGGCCGCGGCGCAGGCGGCGCGGCGGGCCAAGCGCAAGGCGGCTGCCGAGCAGCAGGCCGAGGCGGCACGGGCGCAGGAAAGCAGGGAGCCGGCCGATACCGGCGACAGATCCGCCAAGAGCGCGACCGAAGCGCCGAGCGGAACAGGCGAAACGCGCGCGGTCGAGAAGACGACGCCGCAGCGCTGAACGATGACGGATTCGACCGGGCACGGTGTTGGCCCGCGCACCGGGTTCGTGGCGATCATCGGCCGGCCCAACGTCGGCAAGTCGACGCTGCTCAATGCGCTGGTCGGCGAACCGGTGTCGATCACCTCGCGCAAACCACAGACCACGCGTGTTCGCGTGCTCGGCGTGCTCACACGCGGCGCGCCGCCAGCGACCCGCCAGTTCATCTTCGTCGACACGCCCGGATTCCAGCGCCAATACCGGTCGCTGCTGACGCGCAAGATGAACGAAAGCGTCGGCACGGCGCTCGGCGCGGCCGATGTCATCGTGCTGGTGATCGACGCCGCGGGTTTCACCACCGCAGACCAGGCGGTCCTGAACCTGCTGCCCGCAGATCGTGGCAATGTCATTCTGGCGATCAACAAGACCGATCGACTCGCCGACCGCGATCTGCTGCTGCCGCGAATTGCCGAGGCGGCACGGCGCTATCCCTTCGCAGCGGTGGTGCCGGTCAGCGCGGAGAAGGGCCGGCAGCTTGACGCCCTGCTGGCCGAAATCGAGTGTCGGTTGCCGTCCGGCGAGCCGCTGTTCGATGCCGAGCAGTACACGGACCGAAGCGTGCGCTTCCTGGCGGCCGAGAAGATCCGCGAAAAGGCGTTCCGGCTGCTGGGTGACGAACTGCCCTACGGGATCGCGGTGAGCATCGAACGGTGGGAGGAAGACGAGCGGCGGGCTCAGATCGTTGCCTCGCTGGTGGTCGAGCGCGAAGCGCACAAGGGCATCGTCATCGGTGCGGCGGGCGCCAAGCTGCGCGAAATCGGTCGGCTGGCGCGACTTGACATCGCCAAGCTGCTCGACAAGCCCGTGCACCTGGAAACGCATGTTCGCGTGCGACGCGGCTGGAGCGATGATGCCGCCGCGTTGAAGAGCCTCGGCTATGAATGACGGCAGCGGCTCGCCGATCGCGCGGCGGCGCGGCGCCGAGATGCGCGTCGAGCAGCAGCCGGCGTTCGTGCTGCATACCTACCCGTGGCGCGAGACGAGCCTGATCGTCGAGGCGCTGACGCGCGACCATGGGCGGATGGCCGTGGTGGCGCGTGGCGCGAAACGACGCACCTCGCAACTGCGCGGGCTGCTGTCGCCTTTTTCCGCGCTCGCGCTGGCGTGGACGGGCCGCGGCGAGATCAAGACGCTGGTCCGCGCGGAATGGACCGGCGGACTGGTGCCGTTGCGAGGCGATGCGCTGCTGGCCGGTTTTTACCTGAACGAACTCGTCGTGCGGCTGCTGGCACGTGCCGACGCCCACCCGGCACTGTTCACGAGCTACGCGCGGGCGCTGCGGGCGCTGGCCGGCGACGACAACCGCCTCGGAACGACGCTGCGCGCCTTCGAATTCGGACTTCTGCGCGAGATTGGCTATCTGCCGGCTCTTGACGTGTGCGCAGACGGCAAGGCGATCGATCCGGCGGCCCGCTATCGCGTCGATCCGCAGCAGGGCCTGGTCCGCAACGAGCGTGAGGGTGGCGGCCCGAGTGTGGCCGGCTCGACGGCGCTGGCGATGGCGGCGGGCGAGTTCGGCGCGCCGGGTGTGGCGGCAGAAGCCAGGGCCATGCTGCGCCTGATCATTCGCTACCATCTCGAAGGGCGGCCGCTGAACACGCGCCGCATCATGCAGGACCTGAAGGAGCTGTGAGGGTTGTGACGGCACTGAGCGTCAACCTGAACAAGATCGCGCTGGTGCGCAACACGCGGTCGTTGGGCATGCCCAGCGTGGCGAAGTTCGCGGCGATCGCGCTCGAAGCCGGCGCCGACGGCATCACCGTGCATCCGCGTCCGGACGGGCGCCATGTTCGCGGCGACGACGTGCGTGAACTGTCCGCGCTGCTCGCCAAATGGCCGGCCGCCGAGTTCAACATCGAGGGCAACCCGTTCCACCAGCTGATGGACTACGTGCGCGCGGTGCGCCCGCATCAGTGCACGTTCGTCCCCGACGAGACCGGCGCCTTCACATCCGATCACGGCTGGGATCTGCCGCGCGACGGCGCGCGGCTGCAGCCGCTGATCGACGAGGCACGCGCGCTGGGGGTTCGCGTCAGCCTGTTCATGGACGCGGAGGCGCAAGCGATGCTGCTGGCGCGTGAACTCGGCGCCGATCGCATTGAGTTGTACACCGAGCCCTATGCGCAGGCTTTCGGCGCCGCCGCGCAGGCAACGGTGCTGGAGCGCTACCGGGAGGCGGCCGAGGCGGCGCAGCGCGTGGGCCTAGGCGTGAACGCCGGCCACGACCTGAACCGCGACAACCTGCCACCGTTTCTCAACGCGGTACCCGGCGTGCTCGAGGTATCAATCGGACATGCGCTGACCGCGGATGCGCTCGAATTCGGCATGGCGGCGACGGTGCGCATGTACCTGGCGGCGATCCGCGCCGCCGAAGGCGCAATGCGCGAGACCGCGTGATCTACGGCATCGGCACCGATCTGATCGAAATCGAGCGGGTGGCGGCGGCACTCGAGCGCTTCGGCGAGCGCTTTGTCGACCGGATCCTGGGCCCGCAGGAAAGGGCCCGTTTCGATGCGCGACGGGCACGCTCCGCGCGTCGTGGACTGGCGTATCTGGCCACGCGCTTTGCGGCCAAGGAGGCAGTCTCGAAGGCGATCGGGCTCGGCCTGCGCTCGCCGATGACCTGGCGTGCGGTCGAGATCCTCAACGCGCCGTCCGGCAAGCCGAAGGTAGTCGCACACGGCGCGCTGGCCGATTTTCTGCACGCGCGGCGGCTGCGACTGTCGGTCTCGGTCACCGACGAACAAACGATGGCGATGGCGTTTGCGATTGCCGAGGTGATAGACACAGACGAAGCATGGGAGGCGTGAATGCTGGGTCCGGTCGTCATTGACATCGAAGGCGCGCGGCTGACCGAGGCCGAACGCGAGCGGCTGCGCCATCCACTGCTCGGTATGGTGATCCTGTTTGCGCGCAACTACACGTCGCCGCAGCAGCTGGCCGCGCTGACCGACGAGATCCATGCGCTGCGCTCGCCGTCGTTGCTGATCGCGGTCGACCACGAAGGCGGCCGTGTGCAGCGGTTCCGCGATCCGCCGTTCACCCGCATCGGGCCGATGGAAAGGCTTGGCGCGCTGTGGGACGCCGATGTTCTGGGCGCCTGCCGCACGGCAGTGGCGATCGGCTATGTGATGGCGACCGAACTACGGGCGCACGGCGTCGACCTGACTTTTGCGCCGGTGCTCGACCTGGAGTGGGGGCGAAGCAGCGTGATCGGCGATCGTGCGCTGCATCGCGATCCGCGCGTGGTGACGCTGCTGGCCGGGCAGCTGTGCCACGGCATGGCGATGGCTGGCATGGCCAACTGCGGCAAGCACTTTCCCGGCCACGGCTGGCCGGCCGCCGATTCGCACACGGACGTTCCGATCGACGAGCGCGGCCGCGACGAGATCCTCGCCGCTGACGCCGCGCCGTACCGGTGGCTCGGGGTGGCATTGGCCGGCGTGATGCCGGCGCACGTGATCTATCCGAAGGTCGATCGCAATCCGGCCGGCTTTTCGGCGCGCTGGATTCGGCGTGTGCTGCGGCACGATCTCGGCTTCACCGGTGCGGTGTTCAGCGACGACCTGTCGATGGAAGGCGCAAGCGTGGCCGGTGACATCGTCGCCCGTGGCCAGGCGGCGCTCGATGCCGGCTGCGACTTCGTGCTGGTGTGCAACGGTGCGACCGCGGCCGAGCAGGTGCTGGCCGGCATTCGCTGGCGACGTTCGCGGGCATTCGAGCAGCGGTTGCAGCGACTGCAGCCGCGCGGGCCGGCGCTTTCGAGCAGGGAATTGCTGGACGATCCGGCTTATCTGGCCGCTCGCGACGAGGTCATGCGCTGGAGCGCCCGGTCGGCGGCGTAAGGGGCGCTTGTTGTCCTAGGCGATCACGCCCTTTGCCCGCAGCACGGCGATCTGCTCGTCGGTCAGCCCCGTTTCGCGCAGGATGGCATCGGTGTCGCCGCCCAGATGCGGCGCCGGCCGTCGAACGGTGCCCGGCGTGGCCGACAGCTTCGGCACGATGCCCGGCACGTCGAGCGACCAGCCGTCGCGCGTGACCTGCTTCAGGATCATGTCGCGCGCCCGGTAGTGCGGGTCCTCGTGGATGTCCTTCGCCGTGTAGACCTTTCCGGCAGGTACGCGCGCCTCGGCCATCTTTTCCAGAACGTCGGCCACCGTGCGCGTCGAAGTCCACTGCTCGATCGCGGCGTCGATCTCCGCCACGCGCGCGACCCGGCCGGTGTTGTTCGACAGGTCAGGGGCGTTGCCCAGATCGCCGCGACCGACCGCCTGCATCAGGCGCTTGAAGATGCTGTCGCCGTTGCCCGAGATCAGCACGTAACCGTCGCTGCAGCGGTAGGCATTCGACGGTGCGATGCCCGGCAACGCGCTGCCAGCAGGCTCGCGCACCGCGCCGAAGGCGCTGTACTCGGGAATCAGACTCTCCATCACGTTGAACACCGCTTCGTGCAGCGCCACGTCGATGACCTGGCCCGCTCCGCCGTTCACCTTGCGGTGATGCAGCGCCACCATTACGCCGATCACGCCGTGCAGTGCCGCCAGCGTGTCGCCGATCGAAACGCCGACGCGCACCGGCACCCGGCCTGGTTCGCCCGTCAGATGCCGCAGGCCGCCCATGGCTTCGCCGATTGCGCCGAAGCCGGGCAAGTCGCGATACGGTCCGGTCTGGCCGTAGCCGGAGATGCGCAGCATCACGAGTCCCGGGTTCATGGCCGACAGCGCGTCCCAGCCCAGTCCCCAGCCTTCGAGCGTGCCCGGGCGGAAGTTTTCGATCAGCACGTCGGCCTCGCCGATCAGGCGGCGGGCGATCTCCTGGCCGTCTTCGGCGCGCAGATCGAGCGCCAATGACCGCTTGTTGCGCGACTGCACCTGCCACCACACCGAAGTACCGTCCTTGAGCATGCGCCAGTTGCGCAGCGGGTCGCCGCTGCCCGGCGGCTCGATCTTGATCACGTCGGCACCGAACTCGCCGAGGAATTTGCCGGCGAACGGACCCGCGATCAACTGGCCCATTTCGATCACGCGCACGCCGGCCAGCGCAGGCGGCGCAGTAGCATCACTGGACTTGTCCATCATGCGACTCCGGATGTGCCCTTGCGGCGTTCGCTCAGGACGCGCAGGTGAATCCGACCCGGCCGTTCGCCCCAGCTGCGCGCGCCGGTGCCGGCGGCCGGTGGGCGGCTCAGGCGCGCTCGATATACGAGCCGTCGTCGGTGCTGACGCGGATCTTCTCGCCCGTGCTGACGAACGGCGGCACCTGCACCGTCAGGCCGGTCTCGAGGCGCGCCGGCTTGAACGACGTCGTGGCGGTGGCATTCTTGATGCCCGGCTCGGTCTCGACGACTTCGAGCACGACGCTGGTCGGCAACTGGATCCCGATCGGCCGCTCGTTGTGAAAGTTGATCTCGACTTCCATGTTCGGCAGCAGGTAGTCGGACTGGCCCTCGAGGAAATCGGCCCCCAGCGAAACTTGCTCGTAGGTCTCGTTGTCCATGAAGACGTAGCTGCTGCCGTCCTGGTACGAGTAGGTCATCGTGCGGCGGTCGATAAACGGCCGTTCGACGCGGTCATCGGTCGACAGCCGCTCGTTGCGCTTCTGACCGGACTCGACGTCCTTGATTTCGATCTGCATGTAGGCGCCGCCGCGGCCGCCCACGTGCACGTGATACGACTTCAGCACGCGCCAGACGCGCTTGTCGAATTCGAGCAGATTGCCAGCGCGGATTTCGGTGGCGAGGATCTTGGCCATGGTGTTGTGGTCCTGCTGCGGAGGCGGCAGCGACTCGTAAAATTGTCGCTGCAGGAAGTATGTAACGAGCCCGTAATTATAAAGTGAGCGGGCGAGCGAGCCCTTGGTGCCGTCCTCGGAAACCCCCCGCGAAACCGGATCAGCGTTCGACCCGCGCGCGTTCGTCGACGGCCTGCCGCACCTTCCGGGCGTGTACCGGATGCTTGCGGCAGACGGCCAGGTGCTTTATGTCGGCAAGGCGCGCGATCTCAAGAAGCGCCTTGGCTCGTACTTCAACAAGGGCGTCGGGCCGCGCATCGCGCACATGTTGTCGCGGCTCGCGGCGATCGACACGACCGTCACCCGATCAGAGGCCGAAGCGCTGCTGCTCGAGAACAACCTGATCAAGCGCCTGGCCCCCCGCTACAACATCCTGTTTCGCGATGACAAGTCGTACCCGTACCTGAGGCTCACCGGCCATGAGTTCCCGCGAGTGGCGTACTTTCGCGGCGCGCCGGACCGCCGCGGGCAGTACTTCGGGCCGTATCCGAACGCGTGGGCGGTGAAAGACAGCATCCGCGTGCTGCAGAAGGCTTTCCGGCTGCGAACCTGCGAGGACACGGTGTTCAGTCACCGCTCGCGACCGTGCCTGCTGCACCAGATCCATCGCTGCACCGCGCCGTGCGTCGGACTGATCGACGCGCAGGCCTATGCCGACGATGTCGATCGCGCGGTGCGTTTTCTGCGGGGCCAGGCCGATGCGGTGATGGCCGAACTGGACGCCGAGATGCAGCGGCTGGCGGGCGAGCTGCGCTACGAGGAGGCGGCGGCGGTGCGCGATCAGCTGGGCAGCCTGTCGCGGGTGCTGCACCAGCAGGCCGTGGAAACGACGGGCGGCGACACGGACGCCGATGTGGTCGCGGTGGCAATCGAACAGGGTCAGGTTTGCGTCAACCTGGCGATGGTGCGTGGCGGACGACACCTGGGCGACCGGCCGTTTTTCCCGGCGCGCACGGGCGGCGATGCGCCGGCCAACGCTGCCGAGGTACTGGAAGCCTTCGTCTCGCAGCATTACGGCGATCTGTCGGAGCCGCCGGACTTGATCGTCAACGCCGATCTCGATGCGGATGAAATCGCGCCGATGATTCGCGGCGCCGGCGAAAGGCTGCAGATCCTGCGCCAGCCGCAGGGGCAGCGGCGTCGGTGGCTGGAGATGGCCGAGGGAAACGCACGGTTGGCGCTGGCCCGTCGCCTGGCCGAGGAAGGCTCGCAGCAGGCACGCACGCAGGCGCTGATCGATGCGCTCGCGCTGGACGCGCCAGAAAGCGACCCGGCGCGGCTGCGTGTGGAGTGCTTCGACATCAGCCACACGATGGGTGAGGCCACGCAGGCGGCGTGTGTCGTTTATCACGACCATGC
>JBFGOX010000006.1:0-20800 GCA_041565015.1 Burkholderiaceae bacterium | reverse complement strand
GTACCGGCAGCGCTGGCCGTGGCTGCTGATGCTGCCGCCGCTGGCGGCGGTGATCGGCGGCATCATTACCGTGGTACTGGCGGTGCGCAGTGACGACGGCGTGGTCGCCGCCGACTACTACAAGCGCGGCCTGGCGATTAACGCCGAGCTGTCGCGCAGCCGGCGCGCGACCGAGCTCGGGCTGGTCGGCGAGGTGCAGGCCGGCGGCGAGAATTCGGGCGACGCGGTTCATGTGCGCGTCGCCGGCGAACGCGCGCTGCCGCCGGAGGCCGTGCTGCGTATCCGGCTCGTCCATCCGGGCCGCGGCGGCGCCGACCGCGTCGCACTGCTGAGCCGGGTATCTGCCGATATCGATGGCCGGCGCGCCGAGTATCGTGGCGCCTGGGATGAGGCCATCGAATTGTCGGCGCCTGTTGCCTGGCGTGTCGTGCTCGAGGGCCGTGACTGGCGGCTCGACGGTGGCATCGCGCCAGGTGAAGTGCGCGCCTTTCGGCTGCAAGCCGGCCGCTGAACTACCGCGAGTCGACGAGCTGTGAAATCGATGCCTTCCGCCAGCCTGACACAACGGATCCTGTGGGTGTTGTGGCCGTCGTTCCTGGTGGCGGCGGTGGCTGAACTGCTGGTGTTCGCCGTCATCGATCCGGCCGACCTGCACGTGTTCGGCGTGCCGGTGGAGGCGGGCCGGATGCCGATCTACACGATCGGGTTCTTCTTCTTTTGGGCACTCGGCGCCGCGGCGAGCGGGCTGACAGTGTTCCTGCAACGCTCGCCGGTCGAGGTCAACCGCTGTCCGCTCGACGCCGAGAACCGGCCGGTCGAGTGTCCGAAGCGAGCAGGCGAAGCGGCGAGCGACGAAACGGCGCTCGGCCGCGAATCGCACTAAGCGGCGCGTTTAATCAGAAAGGAAGACTGCGCGCCGCGCTCAGCGCGGCTCGCACTGCGGTCCCTGGCCGGCCATGATCGAACGCAGGCCCTCGGGATCGACGATGCGCACGTGCTTCTGGTTGACTTCGATCATCCCGTCGGTAGCGAAGCGCGACAGCGCGCGGCTGACCGTTTCCAGCTTCAGGCCGAGGAAGCTGCCGATTTCGGCCCGCGTCATGCGCAGCACGAACTCGGAACGCGAATAGCCGCGCGCCTCGAAGCGTTGCGAAAGATTGAGCAGGAAAGCCGCCAGCCGCTCCTCGGCATGCATGCTGCCGAGCAGCAGCATCACGCCATGCTCGCGCACGATCTCGCGGCTCATGACCTTGTGAAAGTGGCTGCGCAGCGCCGGCACGGAGGCAGCGACTTCCTCGATCCGCTCGTACGGAATCACGCAGACTTCGGTGTCCTCGAGCGCGACGGTGTCACACGAATGCTGCTCGCTGCTGATGCCGTCCATGCCGACCAGCTCGCCGGCCATGTGAAAGCCGGTGACCTGCTCGCGGCCGTCGGCGGAAACGACCGTGCTCTTGAGAAAGCCGAGACGGACCGCATAGAGCGACTCGAAATGGTCGCCGGCGCGAAACAGCGAGTCACCCCGCTTGATCCGCTTGCGCGTGGCCACCAGTTCCTCGACCTTGTCGACATCGCTCATCGACAGCCCGACCGGCAGGCACAACTCCCGCAGATTGCAGTTCGAGCAGGCCACTTTCAGATGTAGCGCGGAGAAATTCGGCGCGTTCATCAACGGTCTCCGGAGGGCTTCGGCGGTGCGTTGTCGCCGACGAAAAAGTAACTGGACCCGTATCTTACAAACATTACGTTTTTCGGGCTTTTGGCGGGTACCCGCAAGCCGGTCGGCGATTATGCCGCGGCGAGATCACGCCCTGCGCGTAAGGGCTTTCGCTAGGTCTGGATTGACACCCATCAAGCCGCAGCAGCGGTGCGGCCCGAATAATCGTCTCATTGAATTCCCGCTGGTGGCGGTCGGACTTTATTTTTCAGGAAGCCTATGCTGTCCCCCGTGATGGACGTGAATGAAATTGAGCTGCCCGGCGAGGCGCTGCTGCACCGCTTCGATCATCCAGGGCCGCGCTATACGTCGTACCCGACCGCCGACCGTTTTGTCGAGGCATTCGACGCCGCGGCATTCGCCGCCCGCCTGGCCGGGCGCGGCGATCAGGCTTCGCCGCCGCCGCTGTCGGTCTACGTGCACGTGCCGTTCTGTGACACCGTCTGCTTCTACTGCGCATGCAACAAGGTCGTGACCCGGCAGCACAACCGGGCCGGCGAATACCTGGAGGTGCTCGAAAAGGAAGCCGATCTCGTAAGCGAGGTGATGACCGGGCCGCGTCAGCTCGACCAGCTGCACTTCGGCGGCGGCACGCCGACTTTTCTCGACAACGCCGAACTCGAGCGCCTGATGGCGATGCTGACGACGCGTTTTCCGCTGGCCGACAGCGCCGAATGCAGCGTCGAGGTCGACCCGCGCAGCACGCCGCCGGAGAAGGTGCGCCTGCTTTCCACGCTCGGCTTCAACCGCATTTCGGTCGGCGTGCAGGACTTCGACCCGCAGGTCCAGAAGGCCGTGAACCGGCTGCAGAGCTTCGAGATGACGCGCGCAACGATCGAAGCGGCGCGCGAGGCCGGGTTCAAGTCGGTCAACCTGGATCTCATCTACGGCCTGCCGAAGCAAACGCGCGAGAGCTTCTCGCACACGCTCGACAAGGTGCTCGAGCTGTCGCCCGAACGCATCGCGCTGTATCACTACGCGCACCTGCCGGAGCGATTCAAGCCGCAGCGGCGCATCAATGCGGAGGAACTGCCGCCGCCGGAAGTGAAGCTGAACATCATGCTCGATGCGATCACCCGGCTGACTGCGGCCGGCTATCGGTACATCGGCATGGATCATTTCGCCAAGACGACAGACGATCTGGCGCGTGCCCAGGTCCTCGGCCGGCTGCACCGAAATTTCCAGGGCTATTCGACGCGTCCGGACTGCGACCTGATCGGGCTCGGCGTCTCGTCGATCAGCAAGGTCGGCCCGACCTACGCGCAGAACGCGCGTGAACTGAAGGACTATTACGAGCGCGTTCGCGCCGGCCAGCTGCCGATCGTGCGGGGCGTTTCGCTGGATACGGACGATCTGCTCCGGCGGGCGGTGATCATGGCGCTGATGTGCCACCTGGAAGTCAGCAAGGAAGCGATCGAGTCGTCACACCTGATCAGGTTCGACGAGTATTTCCGCCGCGAACTGGAGGACCTGCGCACCTTCGAGGAGGTCGGACTGGTCAAGGTTTCGCCGAACTGGATCAACGTCCAGCCGAAGGGCAAGCTGCTGATTCGCGCGATCGCGATGGTCTTCGACCGCTATCTGCGCCAGGACCAGCGGCTGCGCCGCTACTCGAAGATCGTCTGACAAGCCGCCGTCGCCGGCGGCGCTTCGCCATCGCGTATCGTTGCCGAAGGCGATCCGCTTCGCCGTCCGTCGATGGAACCGAATCTTGCTTCGCTGGCCGCGCAGTCCTTCGCCGCGTTTTCGCTGGCGCTGGCCGGCGGCCTGCATTGCGCCGGCATGTGCGGCGGCATCGTCGGCGCGCTGCAACTGAACCGGCCGCGTGAGGCGTCGCCGGCCCGCCTGGCCGCCGGTTACCACGCCGGCCGCGTCATCAGCTACACGCTTGCCGGCGCGCTCGCCGGGACGTTCGGCGCGGCGCTGTACGCGGCCGAAGTCATGCCCGTCCAGGCGTCGCTGCTGCTGGTCGGCAGCCTGATGCTGTTGGCCATCGGCGCGACGATGTTCGGCCGCAACCGGTGGCTGAAGCACATCGAGCCCGCAGGTGCCTGGATCTGGCACCTGATCGCGCCACTGGCTCGCCGCGTCTACCCGCCGCGTACCGGCGGGCAGGCGCTCGCTGCCGGCTTGGCCTGGGGCTGGATTCCGTGCGGCATGGTCTACGCTGCGCTGCCGCTGGCGCTGGTCGCCGGCGGACCCCTGCCGGGCGCGCTGGTGATGCTGGCCTTCGGCGTGGGCACGCTGCCGAACATGCTGGCGGTCGACGTGGCCGTGCACGGCATGGGCCGCGCTAGGCACGCCGGGCCGGCGCCGATTCGCGCGTGGGTCAGGCCACTGGCTGGCGTGGCCATCGTCGTCTTCGGCCTGTCCGGGCTGGCGCACGCCGCGCGTGTGGCCGGTGTGGCCGGCGCCGAGCACCCGGCGATCGCAGCCTTCGCGGCCATCTGCCACCGCTGAGAGCGCGGCCTTTCAGCACTGAGGCGCGGCGCCTGCCGCAGCGCCGATCGAAGCCGCTAGATCCAGGCGGCGAGCAGCGTGCCGATCGTCAGCATCGCGCCGAAGATCAACTGCAGCATCACGGTGCGCATCAGCATGCCGTTGAACGGCAGGCCGGGCGGCGTTCTTGGAAACGTGCGCACGAGGTTCACCGCGCCGGGCAGCGCCAGCATCGGCAGCCACAGCAGCGCGCTGTCGGTCAGCCAGACCAGCCACGGCACGGCTGCAAAGGGCGCCAGCACCAGCACGGCGTATAGCCGGTCCGAGGCGCGGGCGCCGAACAGCACCGCGAACGTTCGCCGTCCGGTCGTCGCGTCATGCGCGTTGTCGCGATGGTTGTTGACGACCAGCACGGCGGCGGCGAGCGAGCCGATCGCCGCTGCGGCGATCAGCAGCGCCGGCGTCACTGTTCCCAGCTGCACATAGCCGCTGCCGGCCACCGCGACCAATCCGAAGAAGATGAACACCATCAGTTCGCCGAGCGGCGTGTAGGCGATCGGCCGCGGCCCGCCCATGTAGGCCAGTGCCGCAGCCACCGAGGCAAGGCCCATTGCCAGCACTGGCAGGCCCCAGCGCGCCACCAGCGGCAAGCCGATCAGCAGGATCGCCGCGACCGCCAGCGCGATCGCCACCCTGACCTCACGCGGCGTCAGCCAGCCGCTCGAGGTCGCGCGCGGCAATCCGATGTGGGTTCCCGTCTCGGCGCCACGCGCGGTGTAGCCAACGTCGTTCTGCAGATTGGCCACCGCCTGCAGCAGCACCGAGGCGACCAGCGCCAGCGTGGCGAACAGCACGTCCACCCGGCCGCTGGCCAAGTAAGCGAAGCTGGTGCCGACGAATACCGGCACCGTGGCGATCCAAAGCGTGCGCGTGCGAACGGCGATTCGCCACGCATCGAGCGAACCCGGGCGAACGGCGATGCGGACTGGTGCGGGCGACGGAGATGACATCGGAAAACGAAACATGTCCTGCAAAGAACGTCGCGGAGGCGGGCCGCGGGAGCATGACCGGGCGCCCATTGCCGACCGGGGCGAGTATGGGGTTGCCGGAGCTGACTGCCGTTGACATGGCGCAAGCGCGTCGGCGCGGCTTGACCCGGCCTCGGCGATTACGGATGACCCGGCCGCGGGACGCGGCAAGTGCGCTTGATATCATGTTTTTTCCCCCAATGTCGGGGCTGCAGCGCGTTTGTTGCAGCGCGCCCACCCAGCGATCCAAACCATGAAAAGCGCCGAGATCCGCGACCAGTTCCTGCAGTACTTCGAATCCAAGGGGCACGCGATCGTGCGCGCCTCGTCGCTGGTGCCGGCCAATGACCCGACGCTGCTGTTCGTCAACAGCGGCATGGTGCAGTTCAAGGACGTGTTCACCGGCCGCGAAAAACGCCCGTACACGCGCGCCACGACGTCGCAGAAGTCGCTGCGCGCCGGCGGCAAGCACAACGATCTGGAGAACGTCGGCTACACCGCGCGCCACCACACGTTCTTCGAGATGCTCGGCAATTTCAGCTTCGGCGACTACTTCAAGCGCGACGCGATCAAGTATGCGTGGCAGTTGCTGACCGAGGTCTACAGGCTGCCGGCGGAAAGACTGTGGACCACCGTCTACATCGACGACGACGAGGCCTACGACATCTGGACCAAGGACATCGACGTGCCGGCCGAGCGCTGCATCCGCATCGGCGACAAGCCGGGCCAGCCGAAGTACGTTTCGGACAACTTCTGGCAGATGGCCGATACCGGGCCGTGCGGCCCGTGCTCGGAAATCTTCTACGACCACGGTCCCGGCGTTGAAGGCGGCCCGCCGGGATCGCCGGACGCCGACGGTGATCGCTACATCGAGATCTGGAATCTCGTCTTCATGCAGTTCGACCGCGACGAGGCCGGCAAGCTCACCCCGCTGCCGAAGCCCTGCGTCGACACCGGCATGGGGCTGGAGCGGCTGGCGGCGGTGCTGCAGCACGTGCATTCGAACTACGAGATCGACCTGTTCCAGAACCTGATCAAGGCGGCGGCGCGCGAGACACAGACGAAGGATCTGGCGAACAATTCGCTGAAGGTCATCGCCGATCACATCCGCGCCTGCAGTTTCCTGATCGCCGACGGCGTGATCCCCGGCAACGAGGGCCGCGGCTACGTGCTGCGCCGGATCGTCCGCCGCGCATTGCGCCACGGCTACAAGCTCGGCCAGACGAAACCTTTCTTCCATCGCATCGTCGCCGACCTGGTCACCGAGATGGGCGCTGCCTACCCGGAACTGGTCGAGATGCGCTCGCGCATCGACGGCGTGCTGAAGCAGGAGGAGGAGCGCTTCGGCGAGACACTCGAGCACGGCATGAAGATCCTCGACGGTGCGCTCGGACGCCTGGGCAGCGGCGACGCGCGACTGCTCGACGGCGAAACGGTGTTCCTGCTGTACGACACCTACGGCTTTCCGGTCGATCTGACCGCCGACATCTGCCGCGAGCGCGGCGTCGCGGTCGACATGGCCGGATTCGAGCAGGCAATGGAGCGGCAGCGCGAGCAGGCGCGCGCGGCAGGCAAGTTCAAGATGGCCGCCGGCGTCGAATACGCGGGAGCGAAGACGAAGTTCGTCGGCTATGACTACCTGAGCGCCGAGGCGAAGGTGGTGGCGATGTATGTCGACGGCACCGCGGTCAACGAGGTGCGCGCCGGGCAGAAGGCCATCATCGTGCTCGACATGACGCCGTTCTACGCCGAGGCCGGCGGCCAGGTGGGCGACGTCGGCGAGCTTGCCGGCAGCGGCGGGCTGTTCGAGGTGGCCGACACGCAGAAGATCCAGGCCGACGTGGTCGGCCATCACGGCGTGGTGCGCACGGGCTCGTTCGAATTCGGCGAACGGATCACCGCGAAGGTGAACATCACCCGGCGTACGCGGGCGATGCACAACCATTCGGCCACGCACCTGATGCACGCCGCGCTGCGCAAGGTGCTCGGCGGCCATGTGCAGCAGAAGGGCTCGCTGGTCGACGCCGAGCGCACGCGCTTCGACTTCGCGCACGACAAGCCGATGACCACGAACGAGATCCGCCAGGTCGAGGAGATCGTCAACGACGCGATCCGGGCCAACGCGACGGTCGCCGCGACGGTGATGCGGTACGACGATGCGATCAAGGCCGGTGCCTTGGCATTCTTCGGCGACAAGTATGGCGACGAGGTGCGCGTGATCGCGATGGGCGAGCACGGCGGCGACCTGTCGACCGAGCTGTGTGGCGGCACGCACGTGCGGCGAACCGGCGACATCGGCATGTTCAAGATCGTCGCCGAGGGCGGCATCGCGGCCGGCGTGCGGCGTGTCGAGGCGGTCACCGGCGCCGGCGCCGTGACCTACGTACAGAGGCTCGATGCGCAGCTGGCCGAGATCGCCGGCACGCTGAAGGCACCGGCCGTCGAGGTGCCGGCCAAGATCGGCCAGCTGCTCGACAACGTGAAGATGCTGGAGAAGGAACTTGCACGCCTTAAGGGCAGGCTCGCGGCCAGCCAGGGCGATGATCTGGCCGGCCAGGCGATCGACATCAAGGGCATCAAGGTACTGGCAGCGACGCTCGAAGGCGCCGACGCCAAGAGCCTGCGCGAGACGGTCGACAAGCTGAAGGACAAGCTGAAGACGGCGGCGATCGTGTTGGCGGCGGTCGACGGCGGCAAGGTGCAGCTGGCTGCCGGCGTCACCGCCGATGCGACGAAGAAGATTGCCGCCGGCGAACTGGTCAACTTCGTCGCCCAGCAGGTCGGCGGCAAAGGCGGCGGCCGCGCCGACATGGCGATGGCCGGCGGCACCGACCCGGCAGCGTTGCCGAAGGCGCTGGCCAGCGTCAGGGGCTGGGCCGAAGCGCGGCTATGAACGCGCCGTCCGGTGGCGCGGCGCAATCCGCACTCGACCGAAGCAGGCAGCCCGATTGACCGCGCCGGCCGGGGTCGCCCTGCGTCGCGCCACGGCGCAGGACGCCGATGCGATGGTCGCGCTGATGGCCGACGAGGCCGTCTACGCCGGCGTGTTGCAGATGCCGTATCCGACCGCCGACCAGTGGCGCAAGCGGCTTGAAGCGCAGGTCGCCGACGACAACAACAACCTGCACCTGCTCGCGCTGGACGAAAACCAGGTGATCGCGAGCGCCGGGATCCATCTGTTCACGTCGACGCCGCGTCGCCGGCATGCCGGTGGACTGGGCATGTCGGTGGCCGCGGCCTGGCAGGGGCGCGGCGTGGGCACGATGCTGATGGCGGCACTGCTCGACTGGGCCGACCGCTGGATGGACCTGCTGCGCATCGAACTGACCGTTTACACCGACAATGCGCATGCGATCGCGCTGTATGAAAAGTCGGGCTTCGTTCACGAAGGCACGCATCGCGCCTATGCGCTGCGCGCCGGTGTCTATGTCGACGTCCATGCGATGGCGCGCCTGCATCCGAAGCCACCGCTGCTGCCGTAGTGCCGGCTGCATCAAAGCGGGCTACAGGTAAGATTTCGGCAGCTGCAAGCACAAGTCGTCGCCTCGCCAAACATGAGCACCGCCATCGCCTTCGACCGCGAACTCGACACCAAGGGCCTGAATTGCCCGTTGCCGATCCTGCGCGCCAAGAAAGCGCTGGCGGAACTCGGCAGCGGCCAGGTGCTGAAGATCGTCTGCACCGATCCGGGATCGATCCGCGACTTCAAGGCCTTCGCCAAGCAGACCGGCAACGAGCTTCTGGCCCAGGAAACGCCGGGCGATCTGTTCATACATTTCCTGAAGCGCCGCTGAATCGCGCCGATGCGCAAGTTCCTGTTCCTCGGCCTGCCGGTACTCGGTGGCCTGTTCGCCCTGTACCTTTGGGCGGCGCTGTCGTGGACCTATTCGACCGGCGAACGCGCGGGCTGGGTGCAGAAGCTGTCGAAGAAAGGCTGGATCTGCAAGACCTGGGAAGGTGAGCTGGCGATGGTTTCCATGCCGGGCGCCGCGCAGGAAAAGTTCCTCTTCACCGTCTGGGACGAGGCGGTCGCGCGGCAAGTCAATGCGGCGATGGGCAAGCGCGTTTCACTGCATTACGACGAAAAAGTCGGCTTGCCGACCACGTGCTTTGGCGAAACGCGGCATTGGGTCAACAAGGTCACCGTCGTGCAGGACATTCCGCTCGCGCCCGGCGTGACTATCCCCACGCAGCCCCCGTCCTCGGCCCCGCCGCAGCAGGCGCCCTCGCCGCTGCCGGTGAAGTAGTCCTCAACAGATTCCGGCTTCAGCCGGCAGCGGAAAGAAACTGGCCCGTCTCGCGCACTCGCGTGCGCCGATCGGGCCGTGACGCATTACTTGGCCTGGAGCTTGAGGATGTGGTCGATCAGTGCGTTGATGCGCACGCGCACATACACGCGATCGTCGTACTTCACATCCATGTAGTACTCCGCCGCTTCGAGTCGATAGCGCTGCCCCCAGATCGGCATGACGCTCGTTCCATGCTCTTTCAGAGCCGCTGTTCCATCGATCGTCGAGTAGACGCGATCGACTGGAAATACGCCGTGGTTCCGCTTGGACAGCATCGTCAGATTAGGCATCTTCATTTCAGCAATGCCGGCGTAGGGTCCGTCGCCCTTGCCGGTCACGCCGTGGCACACCGCGCAGTGGCCTTCGTATTCCCGCTGGCCAAGTGTCTTCGCAGCATCAGTTGCGAAAGCGCCCGTCGCGAGCGTGGCCAGAGCTGCGATGACAAGCGTGTGGGTGAATCGCTTCGCTTTCATCTGGCTCTCCTTGCCCGACTTTCATGGGCCCGTCGTGAAAAGCCACGACGGCAATTTCATCCTTCTCCGACTGCACTCAGGCGCGTTGACAACGGTCAACGATCGATGCCGCCGCCGTTGTCCGCGGGCAAGACCTGCCGGCGTCCGGGCCAACGCCCGCTGTGCCTGCGTTCCCGCTTGGCTTGCCGCGATAATCCGGAACCTGCCTCACGAACAAACCCGACGCGATCAGGCGCGTGGCGCTGGAAGGACCCGAATGAGCGCGAATCCATTGCTGGCCCCCCTCCAGGCGCGTCTTCTCGGCGTGCTGGTCGAGAAGGAAAAAACCGTGCCCGACACCTATCCGCTGTCGCTGAACGCGCTGGCGGCCGGCTGCAATCAGAAGAACAACCGCGATCCGGTGATGAGCGCGAGCGAGACCGACGTGCAGTCCGCCGTCGACGAACTGAAGCACCTCTCGCTGGTGATCGAATCGAGCGGTTCGCGCGTGATGCGCTACGCACACAACATCGGCCGCGTGCTGCGTGTGCCCGAGCAGTCGGTGGCGATTCTCGCGTCTCTGATGCTGCGCGGTGCGCAGACGGCGGGCGAACTGCGGATCAGCACCGAGCGGCTGCATCGCTTCGCCGATATTTCATCGGTCGAGGCATTTCTCGAGGAACTCGCCGCTCGGTCGCCGGAGCAGGGCGGCGCTTTGGTGGCGAAGCTGCCGCGCCAGCCTGGCGAGCGCGAGCAGCGGTGGGCGCAACTGCTGTGCGGCCCCGTGTCAGCAACGTCGCATGACGAACCGCCGCTCGGCGAATCCGGCGACGACCTTGCGCTGCTGCGGGCCGAAGTCAGGCGACTCGCCGACGAAGTGGCGCAGTTGCGCGATGAACTGGCGGCGTTGCGGGCGAACGCCGGGCGCGGGGCCGGCGCGTGACCTCGCGCGACGAAGCCGCGGCGCGCCCGATCGACTTCAACGGGCAGCAGGCTGTCTCGCTTTGCGCGCCCGGTGGTGCACGCGCGATCGTGCTGCTGCACGGCGCGCAGGTCGCGTCATGGCAGCCTGCCGGCGGCGACGAGCGGCTGTTTCTGTCAGAGCGCTCGCGTTACGGCGATGGCGCATCGGTGCGCGGCGGCATTCCGGTCGTCTTCCCGCAGTTCAGCACGCGCGGGCCGTTGCCGCGCCACGGCCTCGTGCGCACGCAACCGTGGCGGCTCGCGCGGGCGGAAGCCGGCGCCGACGATGCGCTGGCCGTGCTCGAGCTGGCCGACGACGAAAAGACGAGGGCTGCCTGGCCCCATTCGTTTGCGCTCGAACTGACGGTGTGTGTGCGCCGTGAGCGGCTCGATGTCGAACTGGCTGTGGTCAACGCGGGCGCGGAGCGCTTCGAGTTCACGGCGGCATTGCACACGTACCTGAGATTGGGCGAAGTCGAAGCAGCGCGGCTCGCGGGGCTGCGCGACTGCCGTTACGAGGATTCCGTCGCCGGCGGCACGCGGGTCGAATCGGCGGACGAACTGCGCGTCGATGCCGAAATCGACCGCATCTACTTCGACGCCGAGTGGCCGCTGCGGCTCGTCGAAGGACGGCGGCGAATCGACATCGAGGCCGAGCGTTTCCCTGACGTGGTCGTCTGGAACCCTTGGCAGCAGAGAGCGGCCGCGATGCCGGGCCTTGCGCCTACGGATTTCCGCCGCTTCCTCTGTGTCGAGGCAGCGCTGATCGGGCGCCCGCTGCAACTGGCGCCCGGCGCTGAATGGTCGGGCCGCCAGAGCCTGATTGCCGGCTGAGCGTCTCCCGTCGGGCAACGGCGCGCGCCGGCGTTTGCTCTACTGCCCGGAGGCTTCATAGGCAGATGTGCGCACACCGATTCGCAGGATTGGCTAGACCCTTCCGTGAGCGTAGTCTTTTTCTGAGTTCAGCCGCTGCCGCGATCACGGTTGCGGCCTCGTCATTGAAGCCGCGGGCGCACAGCGCCTTCTCGGAAAACGAACAAGAACAACTGCCGGGGCCCTGCGCGGCAGAGTTGGCCGTGCAACGGGGACGCCGCGTCGGCAGTGAGTCCGGCGCGCGGGCCGATCGAAATTGCGACGTGGAGAGCCCGTGCTCGAGCACGAGCGCACGCCTCGCGTTGCCCACTTATTGAAGCCGGCTCGCAGCATGTCGGGCAGGGGGCAGGTGCCGTTGCGTCCGCCTTGCGCAAGCTGCGGTCGATCGGGCCGACGCGCCTTCGCAGGGCGAAGGACGCCGCGCATCTGTCGCGCGACGCTCGTTGAAGGAGGGCATATGCGCAGGTATGGCGACTTCATCAAGGCGGACGAGGAACTGGCGCTGCTCGAAGGCGTGCGCAAATTCGTCGACAAGGAGATCATGCCGAGGCGAACCGCGCTGGACGAGGATCCGGCGGTGTTCGAGGAGGTCTACGCCGGCCTGGTCAGGCTGGGCGTGCAAAAACGCGGCTTCGCACCGCGCTACGGCGGCCTCGGCATCCGCTCGGCGCCGGTGGTCTGCGCGCTGACTGAGGAAATCTCGCGCGGCGACAGCGGCGTGTCGTTGCACGCGCTGATCGTTCCCTGGTGCATGGCCGCCGCGATGGGCGGGAGAAACGCGACGCTACTGGACAGGTACGCGCCGATGTTCTGTGACGACACGCCGCGCTGCGGCTGCCTGGCGATCACCGAGCCGGCGGGCGGCTGCAACATCGAGGACCCGGCCGAGCGCGGGTTGACGATCCGCACCACGGCGCGGCTCGACGGCGACGAATGGGTCATCAACGGCGAGAAGATGTGGCCGAGCGGCGCCGGCAAGGCCGATCTGTACTGCGTCGTCTGCACGACTGACACGGCGCAGCGGGAGGAGGGCATCGCGCTGATCTACGTCCCGAAGGGCACCGCCGGCCTGTCGTTCGGCGAGCCGGAAGGCAAGATGGGCATGCGCGTGACCGACGTCAATGCGGCGATCTACTTCGACGATGTCCGCGTGCCGAAGGCGTACCGGGCCAGCGGGCCAGGAACCGACTGGCAGCTGTTCCGCAGCAACGTGGCCTGGGGCCGGCTGACCAGCGCGCCGATGACGCTCGGCAATGCGCAGGCCGTGCTCGAGACGGTCGTCGAATACACAGCCACCCGCTCCTACGGCGGCAAGCCGGTGCGTAATCACTCGCTGCAGGCGGCGATGATCGCCGACATGGCCATCGGCATCGAATCGGCGCGCGCCTTCTACCTTGCGGTGGCGGCGATGTTCAACGACCGCGAGCGGTTCGGCAATCCGGGTGACGAATTCCTTCTCGGCCGCGCGAGCGCCGCCAAGGTCTACGCGTGCGACGTCACCGAGCGGGTCTGCAACCGGGCGATGGAACTGATGGGCGCCTACGGCTACAGCCCCGCGTACCACGTCGAGAAATACCTGCGCGACAGCAAGATCATCCAGCTGTGGCTCGGTGGCGCGCAGCTGGCGCGGCTGGACGTGGCCGACAGCTACTACCCGTACGCGAGGCACTGAGCGTGGCCGCAGGTTTCGCCTGCCGGCCGGTCACGCACCTGGCTGACCGCGTCGGCGGCTCGATCTGTGATCTTTCGGCGAGCGGGCCGGCCAACGGCTGATGGCGGCGGTCGCGCCGCCGGTTCAGGCGGTCGGCAGTCGCGCCAGTTGTTCGCGCACCTTGGCCAGCGTGCCGGCGAAACCTTCGAGCCGCTCGCGCTCCTGCGCCACGACGGCGGCCGGCGCGCGGGCGACGAAGTTCTCGTTGCCAAGCTTGCCCTCGGCCTTGCGAATCTCGCCCTCCAGGCGGGCGATCTCCCTGCCGAGCCGTTCGCGCTCAGCGGCCACGTCGACTTCGATCACCAGCATCAGCCGGTATTCGCCGACCACCGCGACCGGCGCCGCCGCGCCTTGCGCGGACTGCGCCAGGTCGGCGACGGTCCGCACGTCGGCCAGGCGAGCCAGCGCAGCGAGGTACGGCGCGAAGCCCGCCATCTTGTCGGGCGGACCGCTCGCCGCCAGCGGCACTTTCACCGCCGGTGACAGGTTCATCTCGCCGCGCAGGTTGCGGGTGGCGTCGACAAGTTGCTTCAGCAGCCCGATCTCGGCGTCGGCGGCCGCGTCGATCCGCAAAGGGTCGCTCTTGGGATACGGCTGGATCATCACCGACGCGTCTTCGTCGGCGCGGCGCTTGCCGGCGAGCACGCTGACCCGCTGCCACAGTTCCTCGGTGATGAACGGGATGATCGGGTGCGCCAGGCGCAATGCCGCTTCGAGCACGCGCACCAGCGTGCGCCGCGTGCCGCGGCCCTGCGCGTCGTTGCCGGAAGCCAGCTGCACCTTGGCGAGTTCCACGTACCAGTCGCAGTACTCGTTCCAGACGAACGCGTAGATGGCGTTGGCGCACTGGTCGAGGCGGTATTCGGCGAAGCCCTTCTCGACCTCGGCTTCGACGCGCTGCAGTTCACTGACGATCCAGCGGTCGGCGGCGGAAAGCTCGACCGCGGCCGAGGCATCGAGGCCGCAGTCCTTGCCGGCGGTGTTCATCAGCACGAAGCGGGTCGCGTTCCACAGCTTGTTGCCGAAGTTGCGGTAGCCCTCGCAACGCTTCAGGTCGAAGTTGATGTTGCGGCCGAGCGTGGCGTAGGCGGCCATCGTGAAGCGCAGCGCATCGGCGCCGTAGGCGGCGATGCCGTCGGGAAAATGCTTGCGGATCTTGGCGGCGATCTTCGGCGCGTCCTGCGGACGGCGCAGGCCGGCGGTGTTCTTCTTGATCAGCGAATCGAGGTCGATGCCATCGATGATGTCGATCGGATCGAGCGTGTTGCCTTCGGACTTCGACATCTTGCGGCCCTCGGCGTCGCGCACGATGCCGTGGATGTAGACGTCGCGAAACGGTACCCGGCCGGTGAAGTGCAGCGTCATCACCACCATCCGCGCGACCCAGAAGAAGATGATGTCGTAACCGGTCACCAGTACCGAGGAGGGCAGGTACAGGTCGTAGGCGAGCCGATCGGCGCTGCCGGTCTCGCGCTCGACCTGCGGCCAGCCGAGCGTGGAAAACGGCACCAGCGCGCTCGAATACCAGGTGTCGAGCACGTCGGGGTCGCGCGTGAGCCGCTTGCCGGCGCCGGCCTTGGCCTGCGCCTCGGCCTCGCTGCGCGCCACGTACACGTTGCCGTCGTCGTCGTACCAGGCCGGTATCTGGTGGCCCCACCACAGTTGCCGCGAGATGCACCAGTCCTGGATGTTCTCCATCCATTGCCGGTAGACGGTCTTCCACTGATCCGGAAAGATGTTCACGGCGCCGGATTCCGCGGCCTCCAGCGCCACCTGCGCCAGCGACTTGCCCGCAAAACGCGTGCCGTCCGGCGCCGGCTTGCTCATCGCCACGTACCACTGGTCCGAGAGCATCGGCTCGACCGCCTCGCCGGTGCGGCCGCAGCGCGGCACCATCATCTTGTGTGGTTTCTCGCTGACCAGCAGACCGGCCGCCTTCAGGTCCTCCAAGACCGCCTTGCGGGCGACATAGCGGTCCATGCCGCGATACTTCGCCGGTGCGTTGTCGTTCACGGTGGCGGTCGTGGTGAAGATCGAAATCGGCGCCAGCGCGTGCCGCTGGCCGACGGCGAAGTCGTTGAAGTCGTGCGCCGGCGTGATCTTCACGCAGCCGGTGCCGAACTCGCGATCGACGTACTCGTCGGCGATCACCGGGATCTCGCGATCGGCGAGCGGCAGGATCAGCTTCCTGCCGATCAGTGCCGCGTAGCGATCGTCGCCGGGATGCACCGCCACCGCCACGTCGCCGAGCATCGTTTCCGGTCGCGTGGTGGCCACCACCACGCCGGGCCCGCCGTCGACGGCCGGGTAGCGGATTTCCCACAGCCGGCCATCTTCTTCCTCGTTCTCGACCTCGAGGTCGGACACTGCCGTCTGCAGCTTCGGGTCCCAGTTCACGAGCCGCTGGCCGCGGTAGATCAGGCCCTGCTCGTACAGCTGCACGAAAGTCTCGATGACCACCGTCGAGAGCTTGTCGTCCATCGTGAAGTAGGTCCGCCGCCAGTCGACCGAGTCGCCGAGCCGCTTCATCTGGCCGAGGATCGCGCCGCCCGAATACGACTTCCAGTCCCAGACGTGATCGATGAATTTCTGCCGGCCGATGCTCTTGCGGTCGATGCCCGAATTCTCGAGCTGCCGCTCGACGACGATCTGCGTGGCGATGCCGGCATGATCGGTGCCCGGCAGCCACAGCGTGTTGAAGCCCGACATGCGGTGGTAGCGCGTCAGCGCGTCCATGATCGTCTGGTTGAACGCGTGGCCCATGTGCAGGATGCCGGTCACGTTCGGCGGCGGCAGCTGGACGCTGAATGCCGGCTTTGCCGGGTCCATGCCGGCGGCGAAGTGGCCGCCCGATTCCCAGATCGGATACCAGCGCGCCTCGATGGCCGCCGGCTCGAAGGCCTTGGCGAGGTCGGTGTCTTGCGGCGGGGCGGCTTGCTTCATTCGATTGGGGACTCGGTGATAAGGGCTTCAGCCGATTTGAATTTTACGGGGATCGTCTCTAGCCTCCGACTGTTCTGGCTTTGCGGAAGAACGTCGCTGCATGGAACGCCTGAGGCTTTTTGTCGGAGCGCGCGCGCTCGCCGCGGGGCTCGTCGCCGTTGTATTGGCCGGCTGCGCCGCGTTCGGTGTGCCCGCCAAGCCGCCTGCGCCAGCAGGCAACGCCGCCGCCGCAGCCCCTGCTGCCGCGACCCGGCCGCCGGCAGCAACGCCGGGTGCGCCCGCACAGCCGAAACCGTTTGCCGAAGTGATCAAGGACGCGCGGCAGAGCGAAGGCTTCATCGCCGCCTGGCGGAAGGACGAAAAGCTCTGGCTCGAGATCAGGCCCGACCAGCTGGACAAGCCATTTTTCCTCAGCACCGTGCTGGGCAAGGGGATCGCGCAATTGCCGTTCGTCCCCGGACTGCTCGGTGACGCCAACGTGGCGAGCTTCCGTCGAATCGGCAACCAGTTGCAGTTGCTGGCGATCAACACCGGTTTCCGGGCGCCGCACGGTTCGCCGCTGCAGCACGCGGTCGGCGCGGTGTCCGACAGCCTGCTGGCGTCCGTGCCGGTCGCATCGGCCGACCATCCGGAGCGCAAGTCGTTCCTGGTCGACGCCAATGCCCTGCTTCTGGCGGACGTGGCGGGATTTTCCACCGTCATCGAAACCGCGTTTCGCGTGCCGTACGCGCTCGATCGTGCCAACAGTTCGATCGAGCGCGTCCGCGTTTCGGCCGAACAGACGTCGGTCGCGGTCAATCTGCATTTCGCGGTACCGAAGCTGCCGGCACCGCCGGCGACGCCGCCGGCATCGAACGTGCCGCGGCCGACGCCGCCGCGGGCGATTCCCGATCCGCGCAGTTTCTTCCTCGGCGTGCAATACCGCTTCGCGCCGCTGCCTGAGCAACCGATGGCGGCGCGGCTGGCCGACGAGCGGGTGGGCTATTTCGTGACCGAGTATCGCGATCTGGGGGCCGAGTATTCGAAGGATCCGCGAACGCGCGTGATCGATCGCTGGCGGCTGGAGAAGAAGGATCCGGCGGCGGCGATCTCGGAGCCGAAGCAGCCGATCGTCGCTTACCTGGATCGCAACATTCCGCCGGATCTGCGGTCCGCGGTCGAGGCGGGCGTGCTCGAATGGAACAAGGCCTTCGAGCAGGCGGGATTTCGCGAGGCGCTGGTCGTTCGCCAGCAACCGGATGACGCGGACTGGGACGTGCTCGAGGGCCGGCACCTGGCGGTCAAATGGTTCGTCGACTCGTCGACCGGCGGCACGACCGCCATCGGCCCGCGCCAGGTCGATCCGCGTACCGGCGAGATCCTGCATGGGGCGGCGCTGATTCCGGACCTGTGGGCACGCTTCTCGGCCCGCTCGTTCAACGAGGTCCTGCCGCCGCGCGCGCAAAGCGGCTCGAATCATGCCGGTCACGGCCATGGTGCGGACGAGTCCTGCACCTACGCCTTCGACGCGCTCGATCAAGCGGCCTTCGCCTTCGAACTCATGGCCAGCCGCGACCAGCTTGAGCCGGGCAGCTTGGAAGCGCGCGCATTCGTCGACGCCGCGATCAAGCGGATCGTCATGCACGAGGTCGGCCACGCGCTGGGGCTGCGGCACAACTTCAAGGCGTCGACCGCGTTCGATAGGCGGCAGTTGCAGGATCGCGCCTTCACGGAGGAAAACGGCCTGTCTGCATCGATCATGGACTACGTGCCGGTGAACATTCCTTCGGAGACCGAATCACACGCCGGCGACCTGCAGATGCGATCGATCGGCGTTTACGACCGGTGGGCGATCGAATATGGCTATCGGCAGTTCGATCGGTCGGAAGAGGCCGCAGCATTGCAGAAACTCGCCGGGCGCTCGGCGGTCGACACGAAGCTCGCTTACGCGACCGACGAGGACGTTGGCGGTGACGGCCGAGCCACGGGCCTGGCGCTCGGTCTCGACCCGCTGACCAATCGGTTCGATCTGGGCGCCGATCCTCTTGCGTACTTCGAGCGGCAATTGAAACTCGTCCGCGAACTTTGGCAGCGCACGCAGCGGCGCAAGCTCGACGCCGAAGACGACTACCAGATCTATCGCCGCAATCTGGAGCGCGGGCTGGCGCAGATGCAGGCGGCAGCGCCGGGCATCGCCAAGTACCTCGGCGGCATCGTCGTCAATCGCGACCGTGCCGGATCCGGTCGGCCGCTGCTGGCGCCGGTGGCAGCCGACAGGCAGCGCGCGGCACTGCGCCTGCTTGCCGACGAAGTACTGGCGACGGAAAGCTTCCGCTTCGATCCGCGATTCATGCAACGGCTGGGCATCGACCAATTCGCGCGCCGCGGCGGCAGCGTGCACGGACCTGATTTCAGCCTGCCCGAAGCGGTGGCGCGGCTGCAGCGCGGCACGCTGGACACGCTGATGGCGGAGTCGCTGGCGCAGCGGCTGGCCGACGCCGAAGCAAAGGTTGCCGATCCCCGCGCGCTGCTGACCTATGCCGAAGTGCAGGCGACGTTGACCGATGCGGTCTGGAGTGAAGTCCGCGGCCGACGCGATATCGACAGCCTGCGCCGCAACCTGCAGCGCGAGCACCTGAAGCGACTGGTGGCGGTGCTGCTGCGCGCGACGCCGGCGGCGGCGACTGATGTGCGGCCGGTGCATCGGGCCGAGGCCTTGCGCCTGAAGGAAAAGCTCGAGCGGGCGGCGGGCAACAGCCGCCTGAATGCGGCCACCCGCGCCCATCTGAGTGAAAGCCTGGCCACGGTCCGCGAAGCGCTGGCCGCGCCGCTGACGCGGCAGGGCGCCTAGCGAGCGCGCCGCTCGATCAATCCCGGTCCGCCTGCCGGCGCGCCAGTTCCTCGCGCAGCACCTGCTCGACCAGTTGCTGCAGCGTGACGCGCAGCGCGACCTGCGCCTCTTCGCCGAGCCGCGTGATCGCCCGCTCTATCGCCGGCTGCATCAGGTCGCGCACGGCGGTATCGATCTGCTCGGGCAGTCGCCGTGCGACGGCATCGAGCACGGCGGTTTGCAACGCCTCGGCCTGCATGGCAAGTGCCTGCGCATCGTCGCGAACTGCGCCGGGCGGTGCCGGAAGCGGCAGATCGACTGCTGCCGCACGGCTCTCGTCCTCGGCGCCGGGTGCGTCGGCGGCAGGCGCGTCAACGGCAGATGCCGCCGGCTCGTCGTCCGGCGCGAGCGACTGGACTGCCGTGGATTGCGCGACGGCGGCGTCGCTTTCGACGGCTTGCAGCTCCGGTTCCGAACCGGCCTGCTCGTCATTCGCCAGCATGGCCGCGAAATCGGCGTCGAGCGCCGCGATCAGGTCACGGTCCAGTTCGACTTCGATTTCGTCGTCCGGCGCGACGGCGGATTCGGAACCGTCGCCCTTGTCCGCGCCGAGCACCAATGATGCGGTTTCCGCGGTCTCGGGCTGCGCACCTGCCGGCAGTGCTCCGTCGGTCTCGCCGTCCGCCTGCTGATCGATCTCGTCGGCGATGACCGGCGCCTGTGTGTCGCCGATGACCTGCGCCGGTTCCAGCGACGGCAGCGGCGGCGCGCGCTCGGCTGGCGCTGGCACGCGCGGCGATGCCGGTGGCGGCAACGCGATGTCGAGGTCGAGCTCCGGCAGATAGATGCGGTCGGTCAGCACCGGAATCGACGGATCGTCGTATTCGGCGCCGATTCGCGTGGCGACCGGCGGCGTCGCTTGGCTCATTCGGCGCTCCGGTCGTGCGACTGCGGCTGCAGCCCGGCCTCGCGGTAGGCGCGGAATCGGTCACGCGCAAGGCGGCGGTCATCGTCATCGCACGAAACCACCTCGATCAGCCGGTCGAAGCGTGCGCCGAGCGCCGCGAAATTGGGCGGCACCTCGTCATCGAGGTTGAGCAGCACCGGACAGCCGGTCGCGGCGCCGTCGACCGATGCGGCGAGCAGGACCGGCGTTCGGCTCGCCAGCGGCGAGTCCGCATACACGTGCGGCACGAAGTCGAGCGCCGAAAAGGTCCATAGCGCGGTATCGAGCCGCGCCAGCCGGTCGGTGTCGCGTGCGTAGACCAGCACGCGGTACTCGGCGGTGCGTGCGCGCCGAATCACGCGGCACGCATATTGCAGCCGGTGCTCGACGTTGAAATGAAAGTCGATCCGCACGTCCGCATGATAAACAGCGGCGCGCCGACGCCGGCCCGCTTCCGCTCAGCCGGCGCGCTGCAGCAGGAACTGCGTCAGCAACGGCACCGGGCGGCCGGTTGCCCCCTTGGCGGCGCCGCCTTTCCAGGCGGTGCCGGCGATATCCAGGTGCGCCCACGGATAGGCTTTGGTGAATCGGGCCAGGAAGCAGGCGGCAAGCACCGCCCCTGCCTTGCCC
>JBFGOX010000005.1:0-21022 GCA_041565015.1 Burkholderiaceae bacterium | reverse complement strand
GCCGTAGATCACCGCGACCGCGATCAGACCGTACAGGCTGCCGAACTGCAGCGCCGCCACCAGCAGCGCGAGCCCCAGGCCGGTGGCGAAGCCAACATACGGAATGAAGGCCAGCAGCCCGGTCAGGATGCCGATCGGCAGCGCGCTCTGGAATCCGGCCAGAGCCAGCGCGCCGGAGTCATACACGGCGAGTGCGGCCATCACCGAAAGCTGCCCGCGCAGGAATTGCGCCAGCAATCCGTCGATTTCGGTCAGCATGCTGACGACGAGGCCATGCCACCGGCGCGGCAGCATCGATTCGAAACGGCGCGCGAAGTCGTGCCAGTCGGCCAGCGCGTAGAACAGCACGACGGGCACCAGCAGCAGCGTGCCCAGCACGCCGATCAGCGCCGCCCCGCCGGCGCGCGCCTGCGCCACGAGGCGCGCGATCAGGTCGCTCTGGCCGGCGGCGTGTTCGGCCAGCAGTTCGCGCAGGGTCTGCGCGTCGAAGCGGATCGACGTTCCCGCCAATTCGTTGATCTTCGGCGCGGCCGTCGTGTTCAGCCAGGTGATCAGCGCCGGAAGCTGTGCCTGCAGCGTCTTGATTTCCCGCTGCAGCACGGGCACCAGGATCAGCAGCATCGCCAGCAGCGCCAGGCCGGCCAGCGCGATCATGATCAGCACCGCAGCGCTGCGCGGCAGCCGATGCCGCTGCAGCCAGTCGACGCCCGGCACCAGCAGGTAGGCGACGATCGCCGCCATCGCGAACGGCGTGAGCACGGGCGCCAGCAGGTAAAGCAGCACCAGCGCGGCCAGTCCGACGGCGATCCAGCCGCCGGTTTGCAGTCGCTGCGGGGTGATCAGGCTCATCGGACCATCGCCGTCAAGGGGCGCGCAAGTGTAAGGGCCGGCCGACGTTCACCGGCCCGACCGCGCCGCATCGATCAAATGGTGCAGGTCGACCAGCGCGGAATCGCCGAACGGGTCGATGCGCGCGGCATCGTGCATCGACCGCAACCAGGTGATCTGTCGCTTGGCGAGTTGCCGCGTGGCGGCGATCGCCTCGACGCGAAACTGCGTGAAAGTCGTATCGCCGCGCAAATGTCGCCACGCCTGCCGGTAGCCAACGCTGCGCAGCGCGGGCAGATCGGCGTCGAGGTCGCCGCGTGTCATCAGCCCGCGTACCTCGTCGAGGAAGCCGGCGGCGAGCATGGCATCGAAGCGCTGTTCGATGCGCCGGTGCAGTTCGGCCCGATCTTCCGGCAGCAGCGCGATCGTGGCCAGGCGCAGCGCGGGCGGCTGCGCGGCGCCCTGCAGTTCCGACAGCGGCATGCCGGTCAGCTCGAACACCTCGAGCGCGCGCTGAATGCGCTGGCTGTCGGCGGGCGGCAGCCGCGCGGCGGTGGCCGGATCGATCTTCGCCAGCTGCGCGTGCAGCGCCGGCCAGCCGAGCGTGCGTGCCTGTGCGTCGATGCGACGGCGCACTGCCGCATCGGCCGGCGGCAGGTCCGAAAGGCCGCCGCGCAGTGCGCGCGCGTAGAGCATCGTGCCGCCAACGGCGAGCGGCAGGCGGCCGCGTGCATCGATGCCGGCGATTGCGCTTGCGGCATCACGGACGAAGTCGGCGGCCGAATAAGGCTCGCCCGGATCGCGCAGGTCGAGCAGGTGATGCGGCACGCGCTGACGGTCGCCTGTGCCGGGTTTCGCCGTACCGATGTCCATGCCGCGGTAGACCTGCGCCGAATCGATCGACACGATTTCGATCGGCACGCGCTCGGCCAGCGCCATCGCCAGCGCCGACTTGCCGCAGGCGGTCGGTCCGAGCAGCAGCACGGCATCGGGACGCTCGCTGGCCCCATTGAGCGCCTTCGGCGCGGCCGTGCGGCGCTCAGACATGGCCGTGCCGGCGCACGATCGTGGCCGCGAACACCGCGGATGCGAGGCCGGCAGCGGCGACCGTGTACGCGAGCGGCCGCACCGTGCCGTCGAAAGTCGCGCCGAGCAGCTGGCCGACCGCGGTGGCGACCAGCATCATCACGAAGCCCATCAGCGCAGTGGCGGCGCCGGCATTGCGCGGGAACCGGGCCACGGTGCCGGCCTGCGCGACCGGCTGGATCATGCCGTGGCCGATCGTCATGCCGAACATCGGCAGCAGGATGGATGCAACCTGCTGCACGCCCGAGGCGGCGAGCAGCGCCATCGCCAGCCCGCTGCCGAGCTGGATCGCCGCCCCGGCGATCAGCGTGCGCTGCAGGCCGTGGCGGGCGACGTTGCGCCGGCACAGCAGCGTGCCGATCACGTAACCGGCGACGACGAAGCTGAAGCAGAAGCCATAGACGGTCGGCGATACGTCGAGCACGCGGATCAGCGCGAAAGAGCCGCCGGAAATGAACGCGAACAGCGCCGCGTAGCTGGAGGCCGCCGGCCACGCGTAGGCATTGAAGCTTGGCGTGCGCAGCACGTTGCCGTAGGTGGCGAACATCGGGCGCAGCCGCAGCGCGTCGAAGTTCTTCTGCGCGGTCTCGCGCAGACGCGCCAGCGCCAGCGCCGCAAGCGCCAGCGCGAACAGCGTCAGCACGACGAAGGCAGCACGCCAGCCGAACAGGGCGAGCAGGATGCCGCCGAGCGGCGGACCGGCGAGCGGCGCGATGCTCATCCAGGTGCCGGCGCTGGCCAGCACGCGCGCGCTTTCGGCCGGCGTGTGCAGGTCGCGCACGATCGACCGCGCGGCCACCAGGCAGGAGCAGGTGCCGATGCCCTGCAGCGCGCGGCCGGCGACCAGCCACTCGATCGATGGCGCCGCCGCACACAGCGCGGCGGCGGCAGCGTAGGTCGTCACGCCGGCCAGCAGCACCGGGTAGCGACCGTAGCGGTCGGCCAGCGGTCCGGCGACGAGCTGCCACAGCCCGAAGGCGAGCACGAACGCCGACAGCGTCAACTGCACCTCGGCGACTTCGATGCCGAAGGCGGCGGCGATCGCCGGCAGTGTCGGCTGGTACAGATCGGTCGCCAGCGGCTGCAGCATCGTGAAGCCGGCGACGAAGACCAACACCGTCGTCGGCGTCAGCGCCGGCGGCGCGGCGACGTCGGAATCGCGCACGTTGACGATCAGCGCCCGCGCAGGAACAGCCGGTCGAGATCGGCGACGGTCAGCTGGACCCACGTTGGCCGGCCATGGTTGCACTGGTCTGCGCGTTCGGTGGCTTCCATTTCGCGCAACAGCGCGTTCATCTCGTCGATCGTCAGCCGCCGGTTCGCGCGCACGGCGCCATGGCAGGCCAGTGTGGCCAGCAGTTCATTGCGGTGTTCGGTCAGGACCCGGCTGCCGCCGTATTCGCGCAGGTCGCGCAGCACATCGCGCGCCAGTTGCGGCCCCGTTTCGCCCGCGCCGTCGGCCAGCAGCGCCGGCACCGCGCGCAGGACCAGCTGCGTCGGCCCGGCCGCGGCCAGATCGAGCCCGATCGCCGCCAGCGTCCGCGCATGCTCCTCGCAGCCGGCCGCATCCAGCGCATCGGCCGCGAACACGTGCGGAATCAGCAGTCGCTGCTGCGGAATCGATTGCGCGTCGAGCTGGCGCTTCAGCTTTTCGTAGACGATGCGCTCATGCGCCGCGTGCATGTCGACGATCACCAGTCCGGCGCGGTTGCGCGCCAGCACGTAGATGCCCGCCAGCTGCGCGATCGCGTAGCCAAGCGGCGGCGTGTCGTCGGAGACCTCGGTCGCCGGCCTCGATCGCGTTTCCTCCAGCAGCGCCAGGTACGGAGCGACGGCCTGCTCGACGCCGAGGTCGTGCTGCAAGCCGAAAGAACGGCCAGGCGCCATCGGCGGCGCGACAGAACCGGCCAGCCGCGCCAGCGGTGCCGCGCTTTCGCCGGCAGCGGCGCGCGCCGACTCGGCCAGCGCGGCCTGCACCGCATGGAGCGCGAACTGATGCACGGCCGATGAGTCGCGCAATCGCACCTCGATCTTGGTCGGATGCACGTTGACGTCGACTCGCGACGGATCGATCGCCAGGTACAGGCAGTACACCGGCTGCGACTGGCCGTGCAGCACGTCGGCGTAGGCGGCGCGAACGGCGTGCGCAAGCACCTTGTCGCGGACGTACCGTCCGTTGACGTAAAAATACTGCGCGTCGGCGCGGCTGCGTGCCGCACTCGGCAACCCGACCCAGCCCGAAAGCTCGATCCCGGGCGCGCTCGCCGCAACCCTGCGTCGGGCGTCGGCGAACGCCTCCGGCAGCAGCTTCAGCACGCGCGTCTCGGGATTGCCAGACGGCAAGGCGAGCAGGACCTTGCCCTCGTGCGAGAGGTTGAACTCGACCGCCGGGTGAGCGGCGGCGATGCGCTGGACCTGGGTCACGCAATGCGCCAGTTCGGTCGACTCCGCACGCAGGAACTTGCGCCGCGCCGGCGTCTTGAAGAACAGATCGGCGACCTCGACCCGCGTGCCCCGTCCCGCGGCGGCCGGTTCGGCCACGCCCGTTTCGGCATCGAGGCGGAACGCGCTGCCGGCGCCTTCGGTGCGCGACGTTATGGCCACCGTGGCGACGGCGGCGATCGACGCCAGCGCTTCACCGCGGAAGCCGAGCGTGCCGACCGCCTCCAGGTCGCTCAGCGAGGCGATCTTGCTCGTCGCATGGCGGGCAATCGCCAGCGGTAATTCGTTACGCGTGATGCCACCGCCGTCGTCGGCGACGACGATCCGCTTGACGCCGCCGCCATCGAGCCGGTCGTCGATGCGCCGAGCCCCCGCGTCAAGCGCATTTTCGAGCAGTTCCTTCAGCACCGAGGCCGGGCGCTCGATCACCTCGCCGGCGGCGATCTGGCTGATCAGAAGGTCCGGCAGCGGCCGGATCGGCGAGGGTGCGGGAAGGGCGGCAGACACCTTGCGGATTATAGGAACCGGGTTTTCACCGACTGCTTGTAGCGTCGGATTTCCGCACTGCAGATCGCTGATCGGAGGATGCCTCGCGTATCATCGTCCGCATCCGAAAGGGCCGCCCGCGCGCGAGTCCGCTCTCGCGCCAACAAGCGGCCCTTTTCTTGTGCCCACGCACGCTTCGGCCGCGCGACGACCCGACACGATGGAAGGCATCAACTGGTCCGACCTGTTCACCGCGATGGACAGGTTCCTGCTGGCCATCGTCGACCGCAACGTGCTGCTGGTCCACGTCGTGCTGTTCGCGATCTTCTTTTCCGAAACCGGGCTCGTGTTCATGACCTTTTTGCCCGGCGATTCGCTGCTGTTCGTCGCCGGCGCGGTCGCCGCGCAGGAGGCCGGGCTGCACGTCGGCGTGCTGATGGCGGTGATCACCGTCGGCGCGATCCTCGGCAACACACTGAACTATTACATCGGCGCCTGGCTCGGCAAGAAGGTCTATGACGGCACGCTGAAGTGGATCGATCCGGTCGCGCTGAAGAAGACGCACGATTTCTACGAACGGCACGGCGGCAAGACGATCGTGATCGCGCGCTTCGTGCCGATCGTGCGTTCGTTCGCGCCGCTGGTGGCCGGTGCGTCGGGCATGGAGATCCACAAGTTCCAGATCTTCAATGTCGTCGGCGCAGCGCTATGGGTGGTCTCCCTCGTCGGCGGGGGTTACCTGTTCGGCCAGATGCCGCTGGTGCGCGACAACCTCGGCATCATCCTGGTCGTCGGCATCGGCGCGGTACTCGGGCCGCTGGCGCTGGTGGCGCTTTGGCGGCTGCTGAAGCGCACCGGCGGTGGCCGACCGGTACCTGTGGCAATCGCGCGCCAGACGGCGATCGCGCCGTCGAACACCGAACGGCGCTAGGCGGCGCCGTCAGCCGAGCCGGCCGCGCGCGGCCGGCGGATGTTTGGCGAAATAGCGGCGGATCCCGTCGAGCATCGCGCGCGCCAGCTTTTCCTGGTAGCGGTCGTCCGACAGGCGCCGTTCCTCGTCCGGATTCGAGATGAACGCCGTCTCGACGAGGATCGACGGAATGTCAGGCGCCTTCAGAACCGCGAAGCCGGCTTGTTCGACGCGCGGCTTGTGCAGCGTGTTGATGCGTTCCAGTTCGCGCAGCACGGCGTTGCCGAAACGCAGGCTGTCGTTGATCTGGGCCGTGGTCGACAGGTCGAGCAGGACCTGCGCCAGTTGGGCGTCCTTGGTGCCGAGATTGACCCCACCGATCAGATCGGCGTCGTTCTCGCGCCTTGCCATCCAGGCCGCGGCGCTGCTGGTGGCGCCCCGCTCGGACAGCGCGAACACCGACGAGCCGCGCGCATCCGGGCGGATCCACGCGTCGGCATGGATCGACACGAACAGATCGGCCTGCACCCGGCGTGCCTTGTCCACCCGCGTGCGCAGGGGCACGAAATAATCACCGTCGCGCGTCAACAGCACCCGCATGTCGGGCTCGGCAGCGATGAGCCGCTCCAGCCGCCGCGCGATGTTCAGCGTCACGTCCTTTTCCAGCGTGCCGCCGCGGCCGACGGCACCCGGATCCTCGCCGCCATGGCCGGGATCGATGGCGATGGTCAACAGCCGGTCGACCCGCTTGTCGGCGGTTCGTCCGCGCGAAGGTGCACTGCCGTGCGTGCCGTCGGCCTTCTGGATCTCGCGCAGCAGCCCTAGTTCGTCGCGTTGTTGGGCTTCCGGCGCGCCGCCGCGCATCTCCTGTTCGCGTAGCAGCGCCAGCAGCGGATCGGGCGGGGTCACCGGCCGCAGGTCGAGCACCAGGCGGTGCATGTACGGACCGATCGGCGCCAGGGCGAACACTTCCGGCCGGATGTCTTCCTTCAGTTCGATGACCAGGCGGACCACATGCGGCCGGTTCTGGCCGACGCGAACCAGCGCGATGTAAGGATCGTCGGCGCTGACGCGGCCGACGATTTCCTTCAACCGCGGCGTCAGGTCCATTTCTTCGATGTCGACCACGAGCCGCAGCGGCGGCGTTTCGCGGACCATGAAATGCGTGAACCGCAGCGGCCGGTCGTGCTCGAGCGTCACCCGCGTGTAGTCGGCCGCGGGCCACAGGCGTACGCCGAGCAGATTGGCGCCGCGGGCGATCTGCAAAGGGGACAGCGAAAGAACCAGAGTACCGGCGGCGCCCGCGAGGACGCGGCGGCGTGCGCCGACTACGTTGCGCGGCTTTCCAACTCCGTTTCGACGCGCTGCAGGCATGTCGCTCCAAGTTCATTCGTCGCGGCGAGCACTGCGTGCCGCCCTTCACCGGATACCTGCAGCGCGATCTGCAGATCCGCGGCTGGCAGGTACCGACCCGCCTTCTCCGGCCATTCGATCAGGCACACCGACGCCGGTCCGAACAGTTCGCGGAAGCCGGCTAGCGAGAATTCTTCCGGGTCAGCGAGACGATAAAAATCAAAGTGATAAAAGTCTAAGCTCGAAACTACATAAGGTTCAACTAGGGCAAAGCTCGGGCTTTTGATCGCCCCGGTCACGCCGAGGCTGCGCAGCGCCGCACGGATCAGTGAGGTCTTGCCGGCCCCCAGTTGGCCAGTGATCGAAATAACAAGGCCTTGCGTGCGGATGGCGGCGTTCGCCTCGGCAATGGCGGCGGCGAGCGCGGTACCGAGTCCCACGGTCGCGCGTTCATCGGGGAGCGCGAACTCGGCGGTGTAGTGTTGCGATGAGGACACGGTGGGCGAATGCGAGCGGGCAGCGCAACGGCGGCGCAGCAACCAGAGGATAGCGGCGGGCTTCCTGGGGCGGTTTTGCACGAGCTTGTCGGCGACATTCGCCGCTGGGGCCGTGAACTCGGGTTTGCCGCCGTCGGCATCAGCGCCGGCGAAACCGAAGTGGCGGACAACCGGCTGCGCAACTGGCTGGCGCAGGGGCGGCAAGGCGACATGGACTACATGGCGCGAAATGCGCCGTTGCGCGCCGCGCCACGCGCGCTGCTGCGCATGCCCGCGTCGTCATTGCGTGTGATCAGCGCGCGCCTGGATTACCGGTCGCGTCGTGACGCTGCGGATTGGGTCGAGCGCGAATGGCGACGGATCGCCGATCGCGATGCCGCGGTGATCTCGATCTACGCGCGCGGGCGCGACTATCACAAGGTGCTGCGGCTGCGATTGCGGCAACTGGCCGAACGCATCGCCCGGGCCGCACCGCAGGCGCAGCTGCGCGCCTGCACCGACACCGCGCCGGTGTTCGAGGTCGAGTTCGCACGCGCGGCCGGCATCGGCTGGCGAGGCAAGCACACGCTGCTGCTGTCGCAGGACGCAGGCTCGATGTTCTTCCTCGGCGAGATCATCACTGACCTGCCGCTGCCGGTCGATCAGCCGGCTTCCGAGCACTGCGGCACCTGCAGGCGCTGCATCGAGGTGTGCCCGACGCAGGCGATCGTGGCCCCGTACGAACTCGACGCGCGGCGTTGCATCTCCTACCTGACGATCGAACACAAGGGCTCGATCCCGGAGGAACTGCGGCCGCTGATCGGCAATCGCGTCTACGGCTGCGATGACTGCCAGCTGGTGTGCCCGTGGAACAAGTTCGCCCGCGTTTCACGCCTGCCCGACTTCGACGTGCGCAACGGACTGGACTGCGCCACGCTGCTCGAGCTGTTCGGCTGGAGCGAAAGCGAATTTCGTGACCGGCACGCTGGCAGCGCGATCCTGCGGATCGGCTACGAACGCTGGCTGCGCAATCTGGCAGTGGGCCTGGGCAA
This sequence comes from Burkholderiaceae bacterium, assembly GCA_041565015.1. Lineage (GTDB taxonomy): Bacteria > Pseudomonadota > Gammaproteobacteria > Burkholderiales > Burkholderiaceae_F > JADJWR01. Next base: position 12,389 of record JBFGOX010000005.1, on the reverse strand, counting down.
TGCACGCACGTCGGATGCGGTGATCGGCGCGCTTCGTTCGCGCGCGGATTCGCCGCTGGCGCTGGTCCGCGAGCATGTGGGCTGGGCGCTCGCCCGGCACCGGTCAGAACAGGTGTGAGCCCAGCGCCAGCCACGCGGGCAGCGTCAGCATCGAGACCAGCGTCTGCGCGGTAATCAGGAAGCTGACGGGCGCGCCGTCGAATCCCATGCGGGTGGCGAGCACGTAGGCACTCGTCGCCGTGGGCAGCGCCGCGAAAACGAGGGCGATCATTGCCTGTTCGCGCGGCAGATCCAGCAGCAGGGCGATGGCCAGCGCGGCGGCCGGGAAGACGAGCATCTTGATCGCCGACAGATGACCGAGCAGCAGGCGGTGCGTGGCGCCACCCGCCAGACTGAGCGCGGCGCCCACGCAGATCAGTCCCAATGCGAGGCTGGCCTGGCCTAGCCGGCTCAGCGCGTGCGCGGCGGCCTGGGGCAGTTGCAGGCCCGCCAGGTTGGCGGCCAGGCCGCTGACCGTGCCGATGATCAGCGGATTGCGCAGCAGTTCGCGCAGCAGACCGGTCTGCTGGTGCCGCGCCAGTGCGTAGACGGCAAATACGTTGGCCAGCGGGATGCAGACGGCGAAGACCAATGCGATCTGTGCCACGCCGCGGCCGCCGGACAGCGACTGCGCCAAGGCCAGCCCGAGGTAGGAGTTGTAGCGGAACGCGGTTTGCACGCAGCTGGCAAACAGCGCCGGCGGCGGTCGCAGCAGCGGCCCCGAAAGGAAGGCGAGCAGTACGGCCAGCAGAAAGGCGCCGACCGCGGCCAGCAGCAGCCCGCCGTCGGCGGCCAGCGAATACTTCGCGGCGACGATCGAATTGAACAGCAGCGCCGGGAACAGCACGTAGTAGACGAGCCGTTCCAGTCCGACCCAGAAACCGCGTTCGTAGCCGAAGCGATGAAACAGCACGAAGCCGAGCAGAATCAGCGCGAAGTCGGGCAGGATCAGCGTGGCGTTGGCGAGCATGTCCAGAGCAATCGTGGCGGCGGCAATCGTCGCGTGACGGAGTCCCGGCGCGATGGGCGCCGATTGTGCACGTTTGGCCTCGTCCCGAGCGCAAGCCTATAATTCGCGCCTTCGCTGCTGTAGCTCAGTTGGTAGAGCAACTGATTCGTAATCAGTAGGTCGGTGGTTCGAGTCCACTCAGCAGCACCAGGCCCAGTCGCCTCGAAGCCGGCACGACGCCGGCTTTCCCCAGTGGCAGCCAAAAGGTGGTCGGCGTGGGGTCAGCGGACTTCTTGCCGTCGCGAAACTTCGTAGTCCGAGGCGGTCCACCGGGCGCGCATGAGGTCGTGCGATTCTCGCTCGGCGTGAAGTTCGTCGCTTCGGACGCTGACCTGCCGTTTCGGCCAGCGGGGGTCAAGAAGAGTTTCACGTCGTGTTCGAACAGTCTGCTGCCTATTTCGACGCCTTCTACAGCTTTCTCGACTATCGAGCGGCCGGCGAGCGTCTGCGTTCGCTGATCCGCGAGCGCCGCCCAACAGCGGGCTCGCTCCTCGACGTGGCCTGCGGGACGGGTCGACACCTTGAGCACTTGCGCCGGGAATTCGATGTCGAAGGACTCGATATCTCGCCGGCCCTCATCGACACGGCACGTGCCCGCTGCCCGGACGTGCCGTTGCATGTCGCGGACATGACCGACTTCGACCTGGGCCGCCGGTTCGACGTGGTCACGTGCCTGTTCTGCTCGATCGGCTACGCGGTGACGCTCGAGAAGGCCAAGCGCGCGGTCGCCTGCATGGCCAATCATCTGCGGCCGGGCGGCCTGCTGATCGTCGAGCCATGGGTGACTCCGCAGACATGCTGGTCGAACCGGGTGAATTCCGAAGTCTTCGATTCGCCCGCAATGAAGATCGTGCGCATGCACACGCACGAAATCGCCGGCACCACGTCGGTGTTCGATATCCACTATTTGGTCGGCACGCCGAAGGAAGTCACGCATTTCGTCGAGCGCGAGGTCATGGGTCTGTTCACCGTCGACGAATACGCCGCGGCGTTTCGCGGCGCCGGGCTGGAGGTCGAGCATCTGGACGACGAACTGTTTCCGGGACACCGCTACGGTCTGTTCGTGGGCACGATGTCCAATGCCCGCCGCTGATGCGCATGAAGAAATGAAGTTGTCGCAGATGGGCACTGGATGTCTCTGCGCCCGTTGATTGTCTCCGCCGACCTGGCCGGTCGGGTCCGTGCGGCGGCGATGCGCCGATCGGCAGGCAGCATCGGCAGCGTGTCCAGCCGTCCGAAGTGGTGATGGGCAAAGGTCGCTGTTGATTCGCTCGCGCTGATTCAGCGTGACCGGGACCGAACTAGAATCACGCTCGCTCAAGATTGGCCGGTCGGGCCCACGGCGCCAGCGCTCAGCGCCGATCTCGCACTCGATCGGCATTCGGCGCGTCCAGCCGCATTGACGCGGATTACCAAGATGCTCGCTTGAAGCGAGGCTCCCGAGACGGTTTGCAATGGCAGAACAGGGTCCCCAGCAAGTTCCGATTTCCGAGGCCATGCGCCTTGCAGTTGACCATCACCAGGCCGGACGGCTGCAGCAGGCCGAGGCGATCTATCAGGCGATCCTGCAGTCCGAGCCCACGCACGCCGGGGCGAGCTACAACCTTGCGCTCGTCGCGCTGCAAAGCGGCCGGTCCGAGCAGGGGGTGCCCTTGTTCAAGAGCGCAGTGCAGACTGATCCCGACAATGCGGCCCATTGGATGAATTACGCGGTTGCGCTCGCCGGCAGCGGCGATCCGACTGCGGCTCGGCAAGTCTTGTTGCGGGCGCGCGAGCGCGGCCTCGGCGGTTCGACGCTTGAAAGCCTGCTCGCGCAGGTCGAGCGGATGAGTCGATCGTCGCAGCCGACCGTCATCGAAACCGTCGGCGAAGAAGACACGAGCGGCACGCGTGCGATCAACCTGTCGCCACTGCTGCGTCTGTACCAGGCGGGAAATTACGCCGAGGTCGAAGCGCAGGCGCACAGGCTGCTGCCCGATTTTCCGGATTCGGCGCCACTTGCGCGGCTTCTTGGCGCGAGTCTGCTGGCGCAGCAGAAATTCGGGCCGGCGCATGAAGTCCTTTCGCTCGCCAGCGAGCGGAATTCCGATGATGCGTTGATCCTGTACCTGCTGGGCCTGTCCCTGCGCCGGCTCGGACGCAACGAGGATGCCCGCGACGCTTTCTTCCGCAGCCTGGCCATCGCGCCGGAAAGCATGGATGCGTTGCTGAATGCGTCGGCGAACGCCTTGACGCTGGGAGACGCCGACGAAGCACGACGCTACGCCGAACAGGCGCTCGCCCTGCAACCAGAGGCCGTCGACGCGCTGCGGGTGCTCGCCGATGCCGAGGCCGCTGCCGGGAACAACGCGGAGGCAGCCGAGCTGTACCGGCGCGCGATCGGCATGGATCCGGGCCAGGCGGATCTATATACGAACCTGGGCGACGCGCTGATCAATCTCGGCCGGGCCGACGAGGCGACCGAGGAGATCCAGCGCGCGCTGCAACTTCGCCCTGGCGACGCACCGGCGCATCTGAGCATGGGGCGGGCCCTTTACCAGCTCGGCGAAACAAGGGCGGCCCTTGAGCATTTCAGGACTGCTTCGGCAAATGCGCCGGAACGGGCCGAAATGCACACGGCTTATCTGTTTTGTCTGGCGCATGAAGAGTCGGTTTCGCCGGATCAGTGCTTCGAGGAACATGTGCGTTTCGGCGATCTGATCGAATCGCCATTGCGGCCCACCTGGCCGACGCATGACAACGATCGCGATCCGCAGCGTGGACTGCGCGTGGGCTTCGTCTCCGCCGACCTGCGGGACCACGCTGTTGCCTACCTGATCGAACCGATCTGGCGGGCAATGAAGGGCGGAAGGCACACGATCCATGCCTATGCCAACATGCCGATCGAGGATGCCGTTAGTGCACGTCTGCGGGCCTTGACCGACGACTGGGTACCCGTCGCGCGCATGGACGACGAGAAACTCTGCGCGCGCATCCGCGCCGATCGGATCGACATCCTCTTCGATCTGTCCGGGCACACGACGCGCAATCGGCTTGCCGTCTTTGCCCGCAAGCCGGCTCCGATCCAGGTGAGCTGGATTGGCTACCCGGGGACGACCGGCTTGTCGGCGATGGACTATCGGTTCATGCGTGGGACGCCGGCGAAAGCGGCCGAGCTGCAGCCGTTCTTCCGCGAAAAGCTCGTGAACTTCCGCTTCCGCGGCTTCGAGCCCGAACCGAATGCGCCGGCCGTAAACGCGCTGCCGGCGTTGACGGCCGGTCACGTCACCTTCGGCAGCTTCAATCGAACGAGCAAGATCGGCAGCCAAACGATCGACGTGTGGAGCCGCGTCATGCGCGCGATCCCGGATTCGACGCTGCTGATCGCGGCGGCGGGCGAGGCGCGAACGCAGGAGCGGCTGCGTGCCGCGTTCGAGGAAAAAGGCATCGATCCGGGCCGGCTGACGTTCCGTCCGCGGCTGTCGATGCAGGCTTATCTGGCCATGCATCACGAGGTGGACATCGCGCTGGACACCCTGCCGTACACCGGCGGCACGACGACCAGTCATGCGCTCTGGATGGGCGTGCCGGTTCTGACGCTGACGGGTTTGCCGCTGCAGCAGCGTCAGGGGGCCGGATTCCTGGAGATGCTCGGCATGTCGGAATGGGCGGTGAATTCGGATTCGGCGTTCGTCGAACAGGCAAGGGCCGCAGTCTCCGACCTCGACGAACTCAATAGACTGCGGCTCGGGCTGCGGGAGAAGATCACGCGTTTCTTGCAGGAATCTTCGGTCGATGCCGGGCGGGAGCTCGATGTGGCGTTGCAGACCATGTGGCAGCGGTGGTGTGCGGGACTTGCCCCGGAGAATTTTTCGGTGACGGTTTGACGGCGGATGATTACGAGGTCCGGCAAGCGGGCCGTAGCAAAGCGGTTGCGGCGCGACCGGCCTCTGCGCCGTGAGACTTTGACGAGAGTGGTGAATCGCTTGGAAGGCTCGAATTGCTGACGATCCGGTGTCTGATGCCCGATCTGCCCGATGCGGGCGAGCTGGCGCCCTGGCTGGTTCGCATCGACGCCAATCGCTGGTACACGAACTTCGGGCCGCTGGTGCGTGAATTCGAGCAGCAGCTGACCGACTTTATCGGCGGCGGCGAAACGCTGAATTGCGTAACGCTCTCGTCCGGGACCAGCGCCCTTGAAATCGGCCTGGATGCGCTCGGCATCGGCCCCGGCAAGCGTGTGCTGATGCCGGCGCTGACCTTTCCGGCGACCGCACTCGCCGTCGCGCGGCTTGGTGCCGAGCCGGTTTTTGCGGATGTCTGCGGCGAGAACTGGACGCTCACGCCCGACCTCGCGCGCGAGGCGCTGGCGCGCGAACGCGTCGATCTGGTGATGCCGGTCGCCAGTTACGGGCACGCGCTGCCGGCGCTGGACTGGGACGCGTTCGTTGCTGAAACGAACGTGCCCGTCTTTGCCGATGCTGCCCCCGCCTTCGGCGTGCAGACGATGGGCAGGCGCGTGCACTGGGCATTCAGCCTGCATGCGACCAAGCCGATGGGGATCGGTGAAGGCGGGCTGTTCGTTTCCCCCGATGAAGCCCTGGCCGGCCGCGTTCGGCGCCTGACGAACTTCGGCTTCGAAGGAGGCGTGATCGAGCGCGTGGGCGGGACCAACGCCAAGCTCAGCGAGTTTGCCGCTGCGGTTGGACTGGCGCAACTTCAGCGCTGGCCGATGCTGAAATGCCGCCGCCTGGCGGTGCTGGAAGCGTATCGCCGCCAGTTGGCGGAATTGCCCCAGGTCAGGATGCCTTCGAACGCCGACCTGCCTCCAGCGACACTCTGCGTGCAGTTGGATGCCGATGGCGCGGATGTGGCGGCCGCGCTGGCGCACCAGGGCATCGAAACGCGTCGCTGGTATCTGCCGCCGCTGTACGAACATCCTGCATTCCGCCGGGTCCGCAGATCGGGCCCTGCAGGTACCGACGAGTTGCCGGTGACGCAGCGGCTGTCGCGCCGATTGCTGGGTTTGCCGTTTCATACGTTCCTGACCGACGCAGAGGTGGCGACGGTCACACACGCGTTGGCAAGCGAACTGGCGAGCACGACGTCGCCGAAAGCGGCAACCGCCCGCGCCGCCAATTAGCGTGACAGGGGTTCGGCGAACAGTCGGTCGGACGGCGCGGTCGCCCGCGGGAAGCGTGTCGTGAACGTGCTGATTCTCGGCGCGGGCGGGCACGGCCAGACGGTGGCTGACGCACTGTTGCGCGTTGCAAGGGCAGGCGGGCCGATGCGACCGGTCGGCTTCCTCGATGACACGCCGGCGCTGCAGGACTGGGACTATTGCGGGGTGCCGGTTCTCGGACGGCTCGAACGAATTGCGGACGTCGGACATGACGGCATCATCGTCGCCATCGGCGATAACCGTGCGCGCCGACGACTGTTCCTGCGACTGCAGTCGGCGGGCCGGCAGTTCGTCTCCGTCATTCATCCAACGGCAGTCGTCGCGTTCGACGTCGAGATCGGCCCCGGCTGCTACATCGGCGCCAATGCCGTCGTCGGGCCGGCCGCCAGGATCGGCGCGAACACGATCGTCAACGGTGTCGGCGGCCTCGGCCACCACAGTCGGATCGGCGATCACGTGCATGTCGGGCCGGGCGTTGTGGCAGCCGGTGGCGTTCATGTCGGCGAAGGCACGCAGATTGGCCTTGGAACGAACATCGTGCCCAAGTGCTCGATCGGCCGCTGGAGCGTGGTCGGCGGCGGCTCGCTCGTCGCGCGCGATATCCCGGACGGCGTTCTGGCGCTCGGCAATCCGGCGCGGCCTGTTCGCAGGCTCGAGCTGCCTGTCGAAGGCTGAACGATGCACGCCATTCGCGTCAACGCGGCGATCAGCGCAAGGCTGAGGGCACGGCGCCATTCCGTTTTCGGGTTGACGGAGGACGGCTGTCCGGCGATCGAGTCGATTCGCGTCGACGAGCGTGCCACGCACCTGGTGTTTTCGTCGGCGGCATGCACGGCCATCCTTGCCGATGAGCGTTTCGTGCCATCCGATCTTTCCTCGCCGGTCGTGGCGCTGGGCCGGGCCTTTGGCATTGACGTCACGTCAGTGGAAGCGTTCTTCCGCCATGTGCCGCTGGTGGCGCGAGGCATCGAACACGGCGCCAGGCGGAACCGCTTCTTGCAGCATCACAACCTGATGCGACGCCGGCACGCTTCTTTTATCCGGGAGGCGGCCGAGACGGCCTGTCGCAGCCTTGTCGATTCGCGAGATTCCGTCAATGCGGATAACGTCGCCTGCACTTACGTCGACAGCATCCTGCGGCAGATATTCGAATCAGAGCGTGTGGGTGCGGGTGCGTTGTTCGATCGGCTGGCCGAGGTTCATTCCAGCGTTCTCGACTACGTCCATCACCCGCGATTGCTCGGCGAGACCGCGTCGCGAATGGCCAGTCTCCTCCGCGCATTCGGTCTCGAGCCGGGCCGGTATCCGGAAGCGGAAGAGGAACCGCCCTTCATCCTGCTCGCCTACGTGCTGATGGGGCGCGATCCGCTGATCGGTGCCGTGGGTGCGCTGCTGAGCGACCTCGGGCAAGCGGAGCGTTCCGGCGGCGCGCCCGGATTCCGACTCGACGAGGTTACGGCGCGTCGACTCTTCCAGCAGGTTTGCCCCGTCAACTACATCGGCCGCACGGCAACGGCAGCCTGCGAGATCGAGGGCGCGCAGATACGGCCCGGCGAGCAGGTCTTCCTGTTGCTGCCGTACGCGAACGGCCAGGAATGCCGGGCTGGACGATCCCCCGGCCTCGCGTTCGGCCACGGCACTCACCTGTGCGCCGGGACCGCCCTGTCGCTGGAGATCGCGGAGGCGTTCATTGGCGCGCTGCGCGACGTCGGCTCGCAGATCGACGCCTCGAAGATCAGGCCCGGCAAGATTGTTGCCGGCGTATTCCTTCGCTACCAGGCCAATGAATGAGCGAGCAGCCGCCGGCCTTCGAGAAATTCGTTGCCGACCACTTCGCGGAACGGGCGGACCACGGTGTTCTGGATCGCAAGTTGCGCGATCTCGGGCTCGATTCGCTCGACCTGCTCGACTTCATGCTGGCAATCGAGCGGACTTACGATGTCAGCGTCGATGTCGACTCGGTGAACGAAGAGCACAGGCTGCGGGAAATCCTGCAAGTGGTGACTTCGCGTCGCTGAGACCCGTCCGCCGCCGCCGAGTTTCGATTGCGCGTAGCGCCGGAACGCGTTCGTTACACTTCTTGCGGCGGCGCGTGCTCGACCTCGAGGCGTTACATCGCCGGCGTGCGACCGGCAGCGAAAAAGGCCGGTGCCGGACGTTCGACCCTTCTTAGCCGGAAGCAGATGGAGCTGCAACGGACGCTGCCGGTACGCGGTCGACGGAACGAGAAGGAGCGAGGACCTGACTGGAACCAGATGTCTTCGCGCCTTGCTGCCATGACGGTTGCATCCATCATGCCGACCATCACTTGGCCGCTGCCGGTCGCAGCATCCGCTGAACAGCGCGCGAAGCGATCACCTTGCCCTCATTGGCGAATGCTTCGTGGTTGTGTTCGATGCGGTCGAGGTCGTACAGGTAGTTGACCATGAAGCCGGCGCCTTGCTCCAGCCCCTTGGGCGAAACGTCACCGAGCCAGTTGATCCGTTCCAGGCGCGCGCCATTGTTCAGGTGGAAACGCGCCACGGGATCGAACGGCCGGCCGCCGCTGTCGCGTGCCTCGAGGAAATAACGGGCGATCGCCGCGCTGAGCACGGGCTTGAGGCTCTTTGCCGCGGCCGGCTGCTGGTGCCAGTCGTCGCGGTCGAGCGCAACCAGTTCAGTGCGGTCGGCGGTGGTCAGCGGCGACTGCTTGGATTCTCGCTCCCGGCGCAGCCAGCGCATGAACCCCGGCACCGGCGAAAGGGTGACGAATGTCTTCAGCGACGGCAATTCGCGGCGCAGTTCCTCGACGACCTGCTTGATCAGGAAATTGCCGAGCGCAACGCCACGCAGCCCGGCCTGGCAGTTCGAGATCGAATAGAAGACGGCGGTGTCGGCGCGGCGTGCGGGCGCGACCTGCCGCCGCTCGGCCAGCAGCGGCCCGATGGCAGCGGGTATGCCTTCGCTCAAGGCGACTTCGACGAAGATCAGCGGCTCGCCCTCGAGCGTCGGGTGGAAAAAGGCGAAGCAGCGGCGATCTTCGGGGTCGATGCGGCGGCGCAGATCGTCCCAGCTGGTGATCTCATGCACGGCCTCGTAGCGGATGATCTGCTCGAGCACGCGCGCCGGCGTGTGCCAGTCGATCCGTCGCAGCACCAGAAAGCCGCGGTTGAACCAGGACGAAAACAAATGCAGGAAATCGGCGTCGACGGTGGCCAGCTCAGGATGGGTGACGAGCCCGCCGAGCAGGTCCTCGCGCATGTGCACCAGCCGTTCGGTCGCGCCGGGTGCCAGGTTCAGTCGGCGAATCAGTTCCTGCCGGCGCGGTTCTGCCGCTGCGTGCAGCTCGATGCCGTGAACCGGCGAAGGCTCCGCACGAAAGCGATCGATCGCCCGCTCGAGCCGCGCGCGATCGGCGCCGAAACGGCCGGCCAGCGAACTGAGAAACGACAGCCGCTTCTCGGTCGACATTTGCGCATACAGGGCGAGCAGCTGCTCGGCCAACGCAACGCCGGATGATTCGCCGCGATCCGACAGGAGCGCTTCGGCCAGCGTAAGCAGATCGGGTTCCGCTGGCCGCAGTGCCCGCATCAGCCGGCGCAGGATTTCTCGTCCGGAAGTCAGATTGGTCGTCATGTCGCCCATTGAGGCAGTCTCCGCCTTCGACGGCCTTCCGTGAACCGATTGTGCACCGGCGGCATGCGTCGGCCGCCGGGCGTCGAACGGCTGGCCGCGATGGTCGGAGGCTTGTTGATCGAGATCAGTCTTGCGCCAGCGCATCGGTTACCGTCGGCCAGGCAAGTCTCAGGCGCAGTTCGCTGCGAATGCGTTCGCCCACCACGCGTCGTGATTCGCTCATGAACGAATACATCATCGGACTGACCGCCGATCGCAGTTGCTCGCGCGGCAGGCGCGGCGGTCGCGGCAGCGAAAATCGGTCGGCCACGAGGTCAAAGTACTCGCCCATTTTCAGCTGCGACCGATCGACCGCGTTGTAGACGCGGCGGCGGCTGCCGCGAAACAGCGCTGCAATGGCCAACCGCCCCAGGTCGTCGGCGTGGATGTGGTTGGTGAACACGTCGTCTTCTGGCGCCAGCGCCGGCGTTCCGGCACGCAGCCGCTCGAGCGGCAGCCGATCCCCCGCGTAAATGCCGGGAGCGCGCAATACGCAGCCGCCGGCGGCGCGAGTCATCCGCTCGGCGTCGAGCCGGCGCCAGGCGCGCTCATTCGAAGGTGCGGCCGGCGTCGTCTCGTCGACGAAGGCGCCACCGCGATCGCCGTACACGCCCGTCGTGCTCACGTACACATATCGGTCCGGGCGACCACGCAGCGCGGCGAGCAGCGCGCGGGTGCGCGGATCGCGGCGGCCATCTGCGGGCGGCGGCGCCAGATGGATCAGCCGCTGGCCGAACGCGGATATCCGGCGAAGCGATCGGCGATGATCGAGATCGCCGACGATGGGGACCGTGCCAGCTGCGCGAAGCAGTGGGACCCGCTCGGGTGACGAGGTCAACGCCACGACGCGAAATCGCTCGGCCAGCCGTGCGACAATCCGGCCACCGATGTCCCCGCAGCCGATGATCAGTAGCCGCGGCCTGCCGAAACGACGACGCCCGCGTCGCTTGAATGTGGAGTGCGCGGGCGTTGTCTTATCCATCCGCGCATTTTATGAGCTACCGCATCACCGTCCGTCCCTCAGGCCGGGAGTTCACCGTAGAAGGCGACGAAACGATCCTCGCTGCCGCGCTGCGTAGCGGCGTCGGCCTGCCGTATGGGTGCAAGAACGGCGCTTGCGGCACCTGCAAGGCGAAGGGTCTCGAAGGGGAATGGGTGCAAGGGCCCCATTCGTCGACGGCGCTGTCGAGCGATGAACAGGCACAGCGCAAGCTGCTGGTCTGTTCGAGCCGTCCGCAGTCCGACGTCGTGATCGAAGCGCGCGAGCTGACCGGCTTCGGCGATATTCCGATCAAGAAGATGCCGTGCCGGATCGTCGGTATCGAGCGGCCGGCGCCCGATGTGGCGATTGTCTCGCTGCAGCTGCCGGCCAGCGAGCGGCTGCAGTTCCGCGCCGGCCAGTACCTCGAATTCATCCTGAAGGACGGCTCTCGGCGCAGCTATTCGATGGCCACCGCGCCGCACGCCGACGAGAACATCACGCTGCATATCCGTCACATGCCGGGTGGCGTGTTCACCGACGCCTTGTTCGGCGCCAAGCAACCCGCCGTCAAGGAGCGCGACATCCTGCGCATCGAGGCGCCGCTCGGAACGTTTTTCCTGCGCGAGGACAACACGCGGCCGATCGTGCTGCTGGCCAGCGGCACCGGCTTCGCGCCGATCAAGGCGATTGCCGAGCACATCTTCTTCAAGCGGCTGAACCGCGACGAGCCAGAGCGGCCGGCGCGGCCGGTACACCTTTACTGGGGCTGCCGCGCGAAGCGCGATCTCTACCTGCCGGAACTGCCGGAACAATGGGCGCGCGAGCAGCCGAACTTCACGTATGTGCCGGTGCTGTCGGAGGCCACGGGGCAGGATGCCTGGATGGGCCGCACTGGCTTCGTGCATCGCGCGGTGATGGAAGATCTGCCGGACCTTTCCGCCTATCAGGTCTACGCCTGCGGCGCTCCGGTGATGGTCGATGCGGCCAAGAAGGACTTCACCGAAAACTGCGGCCTGCCCGAGGAGCAGTTCTTCGCCGACGCCTTCACGTCGGCTGCCGACCTTGCCGACGCGTAGGGTCGGCAAGGGCCGCGTTGCGCTGGCCGGAATGCAAAGAACTGTTCCGCCGCCCCTTCCGGACCCCTCCGTAATCTGGTTTGACGCGAGCCTGACTGGGTCGGCTACACTTCGCACATGATTTCGATCTGGATCCGACGCGAGCGACGTACTGCGGTGCCCCGCAGGAGTTCTCGCGCCCGCTGATCGAGTTCTTATCCGGCACTGCAACAGTGCCGGTCCCAGCAAAGGCCGCGGACTCCGCGGCCTTTTTGTTTTTCTTTCAACCGGAGCTAGCCATGAAGATCGATGCCTACGAGACCGACGCCCTGATGGACGTTGCGGCGCGCCCGCCGCTGGTGTTCGTCGAAGGTAGCTCGTTGCGGGAGGCGTGGCGACACCGGTGGAGGTGGGGGTGAAAACGGGCGCGTTGGCGTTGGTGTTGGTGCCGAATACTGACGTGGCGACCAACGTGGCGACGCCGGTGTT
>JBFGOX010000004.1:0-21955 GCA_041565015.1 Burkholderiaceae bacterium | reverse complement strand
GCAGGTGGCGGTGCAGAAGCCGCAGTGCACGCACTTGCCGAGGATCTCGGCCGCTTCCTTGCCCTCGGGCGTGTCCTTGATGAAATCGGCGAGGTTGGTCTGCACGTCAGAGATCCGCGTACATGCGGCCGCGGTTGAAGATACCTGCCGGATCGAACTCGGCCTTCAGCCTGTGATGGATCGCGGCAATCGGGGCGGGCAACGGCGCAAATACGTCGCGACGCTCGCCGCCGCGGAAAAGCGTCGCATGACCGCCGCAGGCTGCGGCACGGGCGCGGATCTGTGCTGCCGGCAAGTCGGTAAGCAGCCAGCGCTGGCCGCCGCCCCATTCGATCAATTGCCCGCCCGGCAGGTCGAGCGCCGGGGCGATCGACGGGACGCCAATCCGCCACAGCGGCTGCGTCCCACCAAAGAACGCATCGGACTGTTCGCGCATCGAGGACCACAGCGCTCCGCCGTCGACGGCCTCGCCGCCGAACTTCGCCTGCGCCTCATTCACCGCCGCCCGGGCGCCGGACAGCCGCACATGCAGCTGGCCGTCGCGCCAGACGGTGGCCGACACCGGCAGCGGCTGGCCGGCCCATTCGTTCATCCGTTTCAGCGCCGCCGCTTCATCGAGCTCGAGCCGCAGCGTCGACTCGGTCACCGGCTTCGGCAGCACCTTCAGCGAGACCTCGGTGATGAGGCCAAGAATGCCGAGGGAGCCGCCCGCCAGTCGGGCGACGTCGTAGCCGGCGACGTTCTTCATCACCGTGCCGCCGAACGCAAGTTCCTCGCCGCGGCCGGTCAGCAATTTGCAGCCGAGCACGTAATCGCGCACGCCGCCGGCAGCCGCGCGACGCGGCCCGGCGAGCCCCGCCGCAACACAGCCGCCGACGGTCGCGGACGGACCAAAATGCGGCGGCTCGAAGGGCAGCATCTGCCCGGCCTCGTCAAGCGCGGTTTCCAGTTCGGCAAGCGAGGTGCCGCAGCGCGCGGTGATCACCAGTTCGGTCGGCTCATAGGCGACGATTCCGGTCAGCGCACGCGGATCGAGCAACTCGCCATCACAGGCGTTGCCGTAGAAGTCCTTGCTGCCGCCGGCGCGGATTCGCAGCGCCGTGCGCGCAGCGGTGGCCGCGCGCACGCGGTCGCGCAGTTCGTCGAGCATCAGAACCGTTCCAGATTGGCGTGCGGCAGCTTGCCGCCGCTGACCTTCATGCGGCCGTATTCGGCGCAGCGGTGCAAGGTCGGGATCGCCTTGCTCGGATTGAGAATTCCCGCCGGATCGAAGGCGCGCTTGACGGCGAAGAACATCTCGCGCTCGGCGTCGGTGAACTGCGAGCACATCTGGCTGATCTTCTCCACGCCGACGCCGTGTTCGCCGGTGATCGTGCCGCCGAGGGCCACCGAAAGCTCGAGGATCTCAACGCCGAAATCCTCGGCGCGGCGGACTTCATCGGGGTCGTTGTCGTTGAACAGGATCAGCGGATGGAGGTTTCCGTCGCCGGCATGAAAGACGTTCGGGCAGCGAAGGTCGTACTTGCCTTCCATCTTCTGGATCGCGCGCAGCATCTCGCCGAGCCGCTTGCGCGGAATCGTGCCGTCCATGCAGTAGTACGAGGGCGAGACGCGGCCCGCCGCAGGAAACGCGTTCTTGCGCCCCTTCCAGAACTTCAGCCGCTCGGCCTCCGAGTTCGACACCGCAATGCGCTTGGCGCCGGCGCCGCGCAGCACGTCGGTCATGCGGGCGATTTCCTCCTCGACTTCCGCCGGCGTGCCGTCGGACTCGACCAGCAGGATTGACGCGGCGTCGAGGTCGTAGCCGGCCTTGACGAACGGCTCGACCATCCTCGTTGCGGCCTGGTCCATCATCTCCAGCCCGGCCGGGATGATGCCGGCGGCGATGATCGCCGCCACCGCTTCGCCGGCCACGCCGACATCGTCGAAGCTGGCCATGATGCATCGGGCGAGCAGAGGCTTCGGCACCAGCTTGACGGTCACCTCGGTGATCACGGCCAGCATGCCCTCGGAGCCGATCATCAAGGCGAGCAGGTCCAACCCCGGCGTATCGAGCGCGCTCGAGCCGAACTCGGCCACGTCGCCGTCGCTCGTCACGCCGCGCACCGAAAGGATGTTATGGAACGTCAGGCCGTATTTCAGGCAATGCACGCCGCCGGAGTTTTCCGCCACGTTGCCGCCGATCGTGCAGGCGATCTGGCTCGACGGATCGGGCGCGTAATACAGGCCGTGCGGCGCGGCGGCCTCGGAAATGGCCAGATTGCGTGCGCCGGGTTCGACCACCGCGGTGCGCGCGAACGCATCGAGGCGGATGATGCGGTTCAGTTTCGCGGTCGACAGCAGCACACCGGCCGAATGCGGCAGTGCGCCGCCGGACAAGCCGGTGCCGGCGCCGCGCGGCACGATCGGCACGTTCAGTTCGCGGCAGATCTTCACCAGCGCGACGATCTGCGATTCCGACTCGGGCAGCGCGACGACCATCGGCAACTGTCGGTACAGCGTCAGGCCGTCGCACTCGTACGGTCGGGTGTCTTCGTCGCGGTACAGGACGCAGTGTGCGGGCAGCACGGCGCGCAGGCGTTCGACGACCTGCCGCTGGCGTTCGACGTCGACCGGTCCTTCGCCCTCCAGCGGCAGCCGGGCGAGGCTCTGCGGGTTTGTCAGTGGCGCGTTCATGATGCGAGCTTAACCGTATCGGGCGGGCGCCGCGGACCTTTGATCCAGCGTAGGTCGTCGGCGCCAGGCCCGTCCTAGCATCGGTCCATGAAGCCGCTGATCCTGGCTCTTGCCGCAAGCGCCGCGTTGTCTGCGTCGCCGACCGTGGCACAGGACGCTGAACGTGGCGCGCGACTTTATGCGGATACGGCCGCAGTCACCGGCGCGGCGGTGGCCACGTGCACGAATTGTCATGCCGACGTGCGGACCTTGCGCGAACTGATCCACAACCGTGGCGGCCGGCCGGACGAGGCGGTCGCGTTCACGCGCTGGCTGGGCGCGGTCTTCGCGGGCAGCCTGCCCGGGGCGGCGACTGCCAAGGCCCAGTACCGCAACGTCCTGAAACCGCAGGACATCCGTGACCTGGCCGCTTATATCGCGCAGGCGAAACGGGCGGGGATCGTTTCGCCGACGCTGGCGGCGGCAAGGCGCGAACAGTAGCCGGTGGCTCTCGGCGATCGGGCCCGGCGTCAATCGCCGCGCTCGGCGCGGAGCGACTTCATGATCACGCCTTGCGCAGCGCGATCTTCGGCACCACATCTTGTGAAACCTTGATGCGCGGGCGGCCCGGCTCGACCGCAGCCAGCGGCGCGACCTCGCGCATCGTCGTCATGCTGCGCACGGCCAGTTCCTGGTAGGTGCGGGTGCCGGCCTGCTTCCAGGCGATCTCCTCTTCCGTGAGTTCGCGCAGCACCTTGGCAGGCACGCCGGCGGCGAGCGAGCGCGGCGCGATCACCATGCCGGCCTTGACGAAGGCGCAGGCGGCGACGATCGCCGACTCGCCGACCACCGCTTCGTCCATGACCACCGCATTCATGCCGACCATCGCGTTGCGCTTGACGATCGCGCCGTGCAGCACCGCACCGTGGCCGACATGGTCGTCGACCTCGACCACGGTGTCGGTGCCGGGAAAGCCGTGCATCACGCACGTGTCCTGTACGTTGGCGCCGGCTTCGAGAATGATGCGGCCGTAATCGCCGCGCAGGCTCGCGACCGGACCGACGTAGCAGCGCGGGCCGACGATCACGTCGCCGATCAGCACCGCACTCGGATGCACATACGCCGCTGGATCCACGACGGGGCGCAGGCCGTCGATCTCGTAACAGGGCATGGGCTTTCAGTCGAAGTGCAGGCAGCGTTTCGCGCTGCACGTGCACTTCGGCTGCCCAGTCAGCGCGCCGGGCTTGGGGCGGCCCGGCGCCCGGCGCGATATCAAAGGCAACAGGGCGACGCCCGCCTGCGCCAATTCGACTGTGCACGGGGCCATTGCGCTTGCCTAGACGTGATGGCGCCGCTGTACGACGCGGAAGCGGCTGGCGACAAAGGCCGAGTCCGTATAGCTGGCGTTGGCCGCCGGGTTGGCGCCGGTGCCGTGATAGTCGGAAAAACTTGCCGACTGGTTGACGAACACGCCGCTGGCCAGGTTGATCGACAGCGCGACACCGGCGCGCTGCGTGGCCTCGGTCATCGCCTCGATGAACCTTTCGTTGGTCGAATAGACACCGACGGTCAGCGCGCCATGGTCGCGCACGATTCGCTCGGACAGCGCGGCCAGGGCTTCGGCGCCGCCCGGCACCGCGACCACCGTGCTGATCGGGCCGAAACGTTCATGCATGTAGGCCGACTCGTTGGCCGCATCGGCCTTCAGCACGATTGGCGTGCGGATCTCGGCCTGCGGAAACTCGGGATGCGCGAGTTTCTTCGAGGCCAGGACGACCGTCGCCGCCTTCGGCGCCTCCTCGATCCGGGCCAGCGTATCCGGCGACTGGATCGCGCCGAGCACAGCGGTTGCGGTGGCCGGATCGCTGAGGAACTTGTCGATCGCCGCGCCGAGATCCGCAGCGACCTCGTCGAACGACTTGTGGCCCTGGTCGGTGTTGATGCCGCCGGCCGGCACCAGCAGCGCCTTGGTCGTCGTGCACATCTGGCCCGAGTACAGGCTGAGGGTGAACGCGAGGTTGCGCAGCATGCCCTTGTAATTGTCGGTCGATTCGATCACGACATTGTTCACGCCCGACAATTCGGCGTAGATCTGCTTGCCGCGCGCGTGCTCGAGCAGCCAGCGGCCGAAGTTCGAGCCGCCGGTGTAGTCGATCGACGCGATGCGCGGGTCGGTCGCCAAAGCCTGCGTCGTTTCCGGTTTTTCGACCACCGCCAGCGTGACGAGGTTCGGATCCAGACCGTTTTCGCGCAGCACCTCGCGCGCGATGCGCACGCTGATCGCCGCCGGCAGCACGCTCCATGGGTGCGGCTTGACGATCACCGCATTGCCGGTGGCCAGCGCGGCGAACAGGCCCGGGTAGGTGTTCCAGGTGGGGAAGGTCGAGCAGCCGATCACCAGCGCCGGGCCGCGGCCGACCACCTCGAAGTACTTCTTCATCTGCAACGGCGGATTCTTGCCCTGCGGTTTCTCCCACTGTGCCTCGTGCGGCACGAAACTCATTTCGCGATAGGCGTAGGCGACCGCTTCGAGGCCGCGGTCCTGCGCATGCGGGCCACCGGCCTGGAACGCCATGCCGAACCCCTGGCCGGTCGTGTACATCACCGCGTAGGCGATCTCGAAGCTCGCCTTGTTCAGGCGGTCGAGGATTTCGAGGCAAATGCCGGTGCGGCCGTCGATGCCGGCCTTCTGCCACGCCGGCATCGCCTGTGCCGCCGCCGCCAGCAGTGCCTCGATGTCGCAAACGGCGTATTCGATGTCGAGCGCCTGTCCGTACGGCGAGCGGTCGCTGGCCAGCCAGCCGCTGACGCCGGGTTGTGCCAGGTCGAAGCGTTTCCCGAACAGCGACGCCACCGCCTGCTTGCCGGACTCGTTGGCCGTTTCGCCGTAGATCTTCGGGCTCGCCTGCTCCGGGTATGGGCTCCAGAAGCCGCGGGTGGCGATGGCCTTCAGTGCGCCGTCGAGCGTGGTGCGGTGCTTGTCGAACAAGGGGTGCGTCATGAGGGTCCTCTTGATGTTGCGATGCGTCCGCGCGCGTCGACCGTGCCAGGCGCCGGCGGCGAGGCGCTTCGCCTGCGAATTCTGCTCCAGTGCCACGGCCAGTACGTTCTTATACGGGCCCGCATCACGCCGACGCGCAATGCGTCGCCGGCGCGGCCTGCGCGAATCGGGACTCTGGGGATGTTGTCAGGCGGGAACGATCAAAGCTACTATTGATTGACCGGCCGGTCAACGAATGCGCGCGGCGATCGGTTCGCGCGCGTCGACTCGATTCCAACAATGGGCCGGCGGCTGGAGACGGCACCGATGGCGCAGGAATTTCAGACTGTCCGCCTCGACAAGGCGGATGGCGTGGCGACGCTGACACTGTCGCGTCCCGACCGCCTGAACAGCTTCACGGTCGCGATGCATCGGGAAGTCCAGGCCGCGCTGGCGCAGGTGCGCGCCGGCGCTGCGGTGCGCTGCCTGGTGCTGACCGGCGCCGGGCGCGGCTTCTGTGCCGGCCAGGATCTCGCCGACCGCGCCGTCGATCCGGGTGCCGAGGCCGTCGACCTGGGCGAGTCGATCGACCGCTATTACAAGCCGCTGGTGCTGGCGCTGCGCGCGCTCGAAATGCCGACGATCGCGGCCGTCAACGGCGTGGCTGCCGGTGCCGGTGCCAACATCGCGCTGGCCTGCGACATCGTCTTCGCCGCCCGCTCGGCGAGCTTCATCCAGGCGTTCTCGAAGATCGGCCTGGTACCCGATTCCGGGGGCACGTGGTGGCTGCCGCGTCTGCTGGGCCCGGCGCGCGCGATGGCGCTTGCGCTCACCGGCGAAAAACTCAGCGCCGAGCAGGCCGCGCAATGGGGCCTGATCTGGCAATGCGTCGACGACGACGCGTTGCTGCCCACGGTCAACGCGCTGGCGAGGCAGTTCGCCGCCGGGCCGACGCGCGGCTACGTGCGCACGCGGCAGGCGATCGAAGCCGCGGCGACCTCGTCGCTGGCCGAAAGCCTCGATCGCGAGCGCGATCTGCAGCGTGAACTCGGCTATTCGGAAGACTATCGCGAGGGTGTGGCGGCGTTCATGGGCAAGCGCGCGCCGTCATTCAGGGGACGATAGATCGTGGCGGCACTGGCCAGCGATGCGGTGATCGGCGTTGTCGGCGCCGGCGTGATGGGCGCCGGCATCGCGCAGGTGGCTGCGCGCGCCGGCCACGTGGTCGTTGTGCACGATGCGCAGGACGGTGCGGTCGAGCGCGCGCTGAAGGCGATCGACAAGGACCTGCAGCGCGACGTCGACAAGGGCCGGCTGGCGGTCGACGAAGCGCAGGCCACGCTGCAGCGCCTGCGGCCGGCGGCCGGCTGGGCCGACTTCGGCCGCTGCGCGCTGGTGATCGAGGCGATCGTCGAGGATCTCGACGCCAAGCGTGCGCTGCTGCGCCAGCTGCACGAGGTGATTCCGCCCGGCTGCATCATCGCCACCAACACCTCATCGCTGTCGATCACGGCCATCGCCGCCGGAAGCGCGCATCCGGAGCGGGTGATCGGCATGCATTTCTTCAATCCGCCGACGCGGATGAAACTCGTGGAGGTCGTCAGCGGCGTCGAGACTTCGCCGACGGTGGCGCGCACGGTGTTCGCTACCGCCGAGGCCTGGGGCAAGAAAGCCGCCACCGCCAAATGCACGCCCGGCTTCATCGTCAACCGCATCGCGCGGCCGTTCTACGCCGAGGCCTGGCTGGTGCTGGCCGAGAACACCGCCGCGCCGGCCACGCTCGACGCGATCATGCGCGACTGCGGCGGTTTCCCGATGGGCCCGTTCGAACTGATGGACCTGATCGGCCACGACGTGAACCTGGCGGTGACCAAGTCGGTGTTCGAGGCGACCTTCGGCGACCGCCGCTACGCGCCGTCGCTGGCGCAGGAAGAACTGGTGCGCGCCGGCCGGCTCGGTCGCAAGAGCGGGCGCGGCATCTACGATTTCCGCGACGGGGCCAGCAAGGCGCAACCGAAAGTCGAGCCGGGCTCGGACCCGGTGGCGCGCGTCGTCGCGGTCGGCTCGCTCGGCATCGCCACGCCGATCATCACGCGGCTGGAAAAGGCCGGCATCGACATCGTGCGCGTGCAGGGCACCGGCAGTGCTGCCGCCACCGGCTGGCTGGAGATCGGCTCAGCGCGCCTGATGCTGACCGATGGGCGACCGGCGACGCGCCGCTCGGCCGAGGAGCATTACCCGCATCTCGTCCTGTTCGACCTGGCGCTCGATTACGCGGCAGCGAAGCGGCTGGCGCTGGCGCCGGCGGACCAGTGCGGCGAATCGGCGCTGCGCACGGTCTGCGCGACGCTCGGAAGCGCCGGCTTCGCCTGCTCGCGCTTCGACGACGTCGCCGGCATGATCGTGCTGCGCACGATCGCGATGCTGGTCAACGAGGCGGCCGACGCGGTCGCCTACGGCATCTGCACCGCCGATGCGATCGACAACGCGATGCGCTTCGGGGTCAACTACCCGCGCGGTCCGATGGCCTGGGCCGAGAGCGTCGGTCTCGATTTCTTCGCCCGCGTGCTGGCCAACCTGCGCGAGCACTACGGCGGCGAGCGCTATCGCACCTCGGTGCTTATTCAGCGTCGCGGCTGGACGCGCAGCGGCTTTCGCCAGTGAGCCGGGACACCGCCATGAGTGAACAACTGCACAAGCCCGACCCGCAGACCGTCGCCGAGGCGGTGCGCGACCGGATGTTCGCCAATGACGCCGTGTCGAAGGGGCTCGGCCTGGCGATCGAGGTGATCGGACCGGGTTACGCACGGGTGACAATGACGGTGCGCCCGGACATGGTCAACGGCTTCGGCTTGTGCCACGGGGGCGTCATTACCACGCTGGCCGACACCGCGTTCGCCTTCGCCTGCAACAGCCACAACGAACTGACGCTGGCCTCGGGCATCGCGATCGAGATCCTTAACCCGGGCCACGTCGGCGACCGCTTGATCGCCGAGGCGCGCGAGATCGTCATCAACGGCCGCCTGGGGCTGTACGACATCGCGGTGACCAACCAGCACGGCAAGCAGGTGGCGCAGATGCGCGGCCGCTCGCACACCATGAAAGGCAAACGCATTGTCGAGTTTTAGAACGCCGCCCGGCCGCCCGAAGGCGTTCGCGCCTTGCAGGCCGCGCTCGCGCTTTGCATGCGCTCGCCCGCTCGCAGGCGGCGGGCATGCCGCAGGGCATGCCCACTGTCCGGCTCGCGCCCCCTCGGGGGAACAGCCCGCAGGGCGAGGGGGGCATCACGAGGAAGCGGAGGGACCATGCCCGTGAAGACACCCGCCCCCGGCGATCTCGAGCCGATCGAGCGCGCCAGCCAGGACGAGTTGCGCGCGCTGCAACTGGAGCGCCTGCAATGGACGCTGGCGCACGCCTACGCGAACGTGCCGCATTTGCGCAATAAGTTCGATGCCGCCGGCGTCAAGCCATCGGACCTGAAATCGCTTGCCGACCTGGCCAAGTTTCCGTTCACGACCAAGAGCGACCTGCGCGAGAACTATCCGTTCGGCCTGTTCGCGGTGCCGCGCGAGAAGGTCGTGCGCGTGCACGCCTCGAGCGGCACCACCGGCAAGCCAACCGTGGTCGGCTACACGGCCAACGACATCGAGACCTGGGCCACGGTGATGGCGCGCTCGATCCGCGCCGCCGGCGGGCGCGCCGGCGACATCGTGCATGTGGCCTACGGCTACGGCCTGTTCACCGGCGGGCTCGGCGCGCACTACGGCGCCGAGAAGCTCGGCTGCACGGTGATCCCGATGTCGGGCGGCATGACCGAGCGGCAGGTGCAGCTGATCGCCGACTTCAAGCCCGACATCATCATGGTCACGCCGTCGTACATGCTGGCGATCGCCGAGGAGATGGAGCGGCAGGGCATCGACCCGAAGGCGACGTCGCTCGCGGTCGGCATCTTCGGCGCCGAACCGTGGACGCCGGCGATGCGGCAGGCGATCGAGGCCAAGGTTGCGTTGGACGCGATCGACATCTACGGGCTGTCGGAGATCATCGGCCCGGGCGTGGCCCAGGAGTGCATCGAGACCAAGGACGGGTTGACGATCTGGGAGGATCACTTCTATCCCGAGATCATCGATCCCGAGACCGGCGCGGTGCTGCCGGAAGGCGAGAAGGGCGAACTGGTGTTCACCACGCTGACCAAGGAAGCGCTGCCGATGATCCGCTATCGCACGCGCGACCTCACACGGCTGCTCGAGCCGACCGCGCGCGCGATGCGGCGGATGGAGAAGATCACCGGCCGCTCGGACGACATGCTGATCATCCGCGGCGTCAACCTGTTCCCGACCCAGGTCGAGGAACTGATCCTGAAACAGCCGGAACTGACGCCGTATTACCTGCTCGAAGTCACGAGGCCGGAGAGCCTCGACGAACTGACGGTGCATGTCGAAATGGGTGGCGATCTGGCGCACAGCGGGCCGAACGCGCAGCAGGAGGCCACGCGCAAGCTCGAGCACAACATCAAGGCCTACATCGGCGTCAGCGCGCAGGTGAAGCTCGAAGCGCTCGGCGGGGTCGAGCGCTCGATCGGCAAGGCCAAACGCATTGTCGACCGGCGGCCGAAGTGACGGCGGAGCCGTCATCCCGGCGGAGGCCGGGGTCCCGGTCGAAGTGAACTTTGGCCCCGGCCTGCGCCGGGGCGGCGAGGAAGGAAGCCATGTACACACAAGCGATCGACATCCCGCAGGGCCCGAAGGACGAGACCAGCGGCCCACGTTCGCTGAACGAGGCGCAATACCAGGCCGAGTTCGACGCCAAGCTCGCGCGCGGCGACTTCATCGAGCCGAAGGACTGGATGCCCGACGGTTACCGCAAGACGCTGGTGCGGCAGATCAGCCAGCACGCGCACAGCGAGATCGTCGGCATGCTGCCCGAGGGCAACTGGATCACGCGCGCGCCGACGCTCAAACGCAAGGCGATCCTGCTGGCCAAGGTGCAGGACGAAGGCGGCCACGGCATGTACCTGTACGCGGCGGCCGAGACGCTCGGCGTGTCGCGCGACGACCTGGTCGCCGCGCTGCATTCGGGCAAGGCCAAGTATTCGTCGATCTTCAACTATCCGACGCTCTCCTGGGCCGACATCGGCGTGATCGGCTGGCTGGTCGACGGCGCGGCGATCATGAACCAGATCCCGCTGTGCCGCTGCTCGTACGGCCCGTACGCGCGGGCGATGATCCGCATCTGCAAGGAGGAGTCGTTCCACCAGCGGCAGGGCTACGACCTGCTGCTGACGATGATGAAGGGCACGGCCGAGCAGCGGGCGATGGTGCAGGACGCGGTCAACCGCTGGTGGTGGCCGAGCCTGATGATGTTCGGCCCGCATGACGCCGAGTCGAAGCATTCGGGCGATTCGGCCAAATGGGGCATCAAGCGGATCAGCAACGACGACCTGCGGCAGAAATTCGTCGACGCGACGGTGCCGCAGGCGAAGGTGCTCGGGGTGACGCTTCCCGATCCGCAACTGAAGTTCAACGAAGCGACCGGCCACTGGGACTTCGGGCCGATCGACTGGGAAGAGTTCTGGAATGTCGTCAACGGCAATGGCCAGTGCAATCGCGAACGCCTCGCGGCGAGGGTGAAAGCCTGGGACGACGGCGCCTGGGTGCGCGACGCGGCGCTCGCACATGCCGAGAAGCAGCGGCATCGCGACCGGCTGGCGGCATGACGGAGGGCCAGGGGATGGATAGCAAGCAATGGCCGCTATGGGAAGTGTTCATCCGCGCCAAGAGCGGGCTCGATCACAAGCACTGCGGCAGCGTGCACGCGCCGGACGCGAAGATGGCGCTGCAGAACGCGCGCGACGTCTACACGCGGCGGATGGAGGGCGTGAGCATCTGGGTCGTGCGCGCGGAGGATATCCACGCCTCGGATCCGGACGCCAAGCCGGAACTGTTCGATCCGGCCGAGGACAAGATCTACCGGCACCCGACCTTCTACTCGCTGCCGGATGAAGTGAATCACATGTGACGGCGATGTCCGTGAGCGAGAGGCGAGGCCTCGCGGCGAACGGAAACAGCGCCGTCACCCCCGCGCAGGCGGGGATCCAGTCTTCCTGGAAAGATGATGGGATCGACAACTAGCACTGCTGTGGACACCGCCCACCTCGATTACGTGCTGCGTCTGGGCGACAGCGCGCTGATCCTCGGCCAGCGCCTTTCCGAATGGTGCGGCCACGGGCCGGTGATCGAAGAGGACATCGCGCTGGCGAACACGGCGCTGGACCTGATCGGTCAGGCGCGGCTGCTGCTGGCGCATGCAGCCAGCCTCGGAGGCCAGGGCCGCGACGAAGATGCGCTCGCCTTCCGCCGTGCCGAGCACGACTATCGCAACTTCACGATCTGCGAGCTTTCTAACCGGGACTTTGGCCGCACGATCCTGCGCAACTTCCTGTTTGCCGCCTATCAGCTGCCGCTGTGGCAGGCGCTGGCGTCGTCGAGCGACGTGCAGCTGGCGGCCATCGCCGGCAAGAGCAGCAAGGAAACGCGTTATCACCTGCAGCACGCGGCCGACTGGACCGTGCGCCTCGGCGACGGCACCGACGAATCGCACGCGAGGATGACGCGCGCGCTCGACGACCTGTGGCCTTACACGGCCGAGTTCTTCGCGCCGAATGCCACCGATGCGGCGATCGAAGGCGGCGGCATCGGGCCTTCGCCGGCGCAGCTGAGGCCGGCGTGGGAACAAGCGGTGCTGCCGGTGCTCGAAGTGGCGACGCTGCAGCTGCCGGCGGCGGCGAGTTTCGTCTCGCGCGGCAAGGATGGCCGGCACAGCGAACACATGGGCCATCTGCTGGCCGAGATGCAATACCTTCAGCGCGCCTATCCCGGCGCGACCTGGTGAGCGGGTGGGGCACCGATGCTGACCGCTGAACAAGCCTGGGACGTGCTGGCGCGGGTGGCCGATCCGGAGATTCCGGTGATTTCGGTCACCGAACTGGGCATCGTGCGCGAGGTGCGCGTGGACGGCGATGCCGTCGCGGTGGTGGTCACGCCGACCTATTCCGGCTGCCCGGCGACCGAAGTGATCGAGCAGTCGATTGTCGGGGCCTTGCGCGAGGCGGGCGCCGCCGCCGTGCGCGTGCACACACAACTCACGCCGCCGTGGACCACCGACTGGATCACTCCGGCGGCGCAGGAAAAGCTGCGCCGCTATGGCATTGCGCCGCCGGGCATGATCGCAGGGCAGGGTGATCCTCAGCCGGTTTCTTTCGCGGCGCGCGTCGACTGCCCGCTGTGCGGCAGCGGCAATACCGAAAGGCTGTCGGCATTCGGCGCTACCGCCTGCAAGGCGCTTTACCGCTGCCGCGACTGCCGCGAGCCGTTCGAATACTTCAAGCCGCTCTGACGCTCATGACGCCGAAGTTCCATCGCCTGCGCATTGCCGAAGTCCGGCGCGAGACGCCGGATTGCGTCAGCCTCGCCTTCGAGGTGCCGGCGGAACTGGCGGTCGAATACCGCTTCGTGCAGGGCCAGCACCTGAACCTGCGCACGCAGTTCAACGGCGAGGAGGCGCGCCGCTCGTACTCGATCTGCTCGGGTGTCGACGATGGCGAACTGCGGGTGGCGATCAAGAAGGTGCCCGGTGGGCGCTTCTCGGTGTGGGCCAACGAGACTCTTGCGACGGGCGACGCCATCGACGTGATGACGCCCGAGGGCCGCTTCTTCACGCCGCTCGATGAGAAGCAGCGCAAGCACTACGTCGCCTTCGCCGCCGGCAGCGGCATCACGCCGGTGCTGTCGCTCGCGCGCACGACACTGGCGCGCGAACCAGACTCGCGCTTCACGCTCGTCTACGGCAACCGACGCCTGTCGAGCGTGATGTTCAATGAAGCGCTGTGGAGCCTCAAGGACCGCTACCTCGCCCGCTTCATGCTGTTCAACGTGTTCTCGCGCGAGGAGCAGGACGTCGAGCTGTTCAACGGCCGCATCGACGCCGCCAAGGTGCGTGCGTTCCTCGAGTCGCTCATTCCAGTGGCCGGCATCGACGAGACGTTCGTCTGCGGGCCGGCGACGATGATCGACGAGGTCGAGGGCGCGTTGCTGGCGGCCGGCATGCCGCGCGAGCACGTGCACGTCGAGCGCTTCGGCGTTGCCGGCGAAGCTGCGGCGGCGCCGGTCGACGACGCGGATGCGGCCGAGGCGCGCATCCTGCTCGTCATCGACGGCGTGCGGCGCGAGATCGAGTTCCACCGCGGCCAGCATTCGATCCTCGAGGCCGGCCGCGCCGCGGGCATCGACCTGCCGTTCTCCTGCAAGGGCGGCATGTGCAGCACCTGCCGCGCCAGGCTGATCGACGGCAAGGTCAAGATGGCCAAGAACTACGCTCTCGAGCCGCACGAGGTCGACGCCGGCTTCGTGCTGACCTGCCAGTCGTACCCACTGACCGAGCGCGTGCAGATTTCGTTCGACGATCGATGACGATGGTCGCCGCCCTTTCGTGTCATTCGAACTCGCGCGCCGCGCCGAGCCGCCTCAAGCGGCGCGCGCCATTTACCTTTCCAGCCAGGTTGCACCTGCGCCGCGCAGCGGCGCGTACATGCTGGCTGCGCCCGATATGAGTCGAACAAGAGCCGCCACCTTCGAGCAGCAGCGCGACGCGATCCGCGCCTCGGCCGCAAAGCTGTTCGCGCAGCACGGCTATCCGGTCACGCCGATCGCCGAACTGGCCCGCTCCTGCGGCGTTTCGAAGGCGCTGCTGTACCACTACTACCGCGACAAGGAGCAGCTGCTGTTCGACATCGCCGATCGCTACCTCGACAGCCTGCTGGCGATCGTTGCCGACGTCGACGGACAGAAATTGCCGCCGCCGGTGCGGCTGCGCCAGTTGATCGAGCGCTTCATGGCCGCCTACGAGGACGCCGCGCAGTACCACCGCGTGCTGGTGCAGGACGTCAAATACCTGAAGACGGCGCACCGCAATCAGATCAATGCCAAGCAGCGGCGCGTCGTGCAGGCGTACGCCGAGGCGATCGCCGCGGTGGCGCCGCAACTGGAGCGCAGCGCACTGCTGAAGCCGGTGACAATGACACTGTTCGGCATGATCAACTGGACGTTCACCTGGCTCAAGGACGAGGGGTCGCTGCGTTATGCCGACATGGCGCCGGTCGTTGCCGACCTGTTCCTGCGTGGCGTGGCCGCCGTGCGGCCGCTGCCGGGTGCGACGGTCGGCAAGACGACGGGCAAGGCGCCGGGAAGAGTCGCGGGCGGCCGTCGCGCGGCGAAGGTCGCCGGGCGAGCGCTGCGGCCGGCTGCATAAGGGAGGGACAGTGGCAGACAAAGCGATTCCGGCATTCATCTGCGACGGCATCCGTACGCCGATAGGCCGCTATGGCGGCGCGCTTTCCGCCGTGCGCACCGATGACCTGGCGGCGATTCCCTTGCGCACATTGATGGCACGCCTCGCCTCGGTCGACTGGGCGGCGGTCGACGATGTGCTGTATGGCTGTGCCAACCAGGCCGGCGAGGACAACCGGAACGTCGCGCGGATGGCCGCGCTGCTTGCCGGGCTGCCGAAAGAAGTGCCGGGCGCGACGATCAACCGCCTGTGCGGCTCGAGCCTCGATGCGGTCGGCACGGCCGCGCGCGCGATCGGCGCCGGCGAGGCGGATCTCGTGATCGCCGGCGGCGTGGAGAGCATGAGCCGGGCGCCGTTCGTGATGCCGAAAGCGGAAGCTGCGTTCTCGCGCAGCAACGCGGTGTACGACACCACCATCGGCTGGCGCTTCGTCAACGCGGCGATGAAAGCGAAGCACGGCATCGATTCGATGCCCGAGACGGCCGAAAACGTCGCCGCTGAATTCAAGGTCGCCCGCGCCGACCAGGACGCCTTCGCGGCGCGCTCGCAGGCGCGCTATGCGGCGGCGAAAGCGCGCGGCTTCTACGGCGAGGAGATCGCACCGGTGACGATCGCCGGTCGCAAGGGCGAAACAGTGGTTGGCGACGACGAGCACCCACGCGAGACGTCGGTCGAGGCGCTCGGCAAGCTCAAGGGGGTGGTCAGGCCCGATGGCACGGTTACCGCTGGCAACGCCTCGGGGGTCAACGACGGCGCGGTGGCGCTGGTGGTCGCAAGCGAGCGCGCGGTCTCGAAATTCGACCTGCGGCCGCAGGCCCGCGTGCTCGGCATGGCGGTGGCCGGCGTGCCGCCGCGGATCATGGGCATCGGCCCGGCGCCGGCGACCCGGAAGCTGCTGGCTCGGCACGGCCTGGAAATCGGGCGGATCGACGTCATCGAACTGAACGAAGCCTTCGCCGCGCAGGCGCTGGCGGTGACGCGTCAGCTGGGGCTGCCCGATGACGCGGCGCACGTCAATCCGAATGGCGGGGCGATCGCCATCGGCCATCCGCTGGGCGCTTCCGGCGCACGTCTGGCGCTGACGCTGGTTCGGCAGTTGCAGGCTACGGGCGGGCGCTACGGGTTGGCCACGATGTGCATCGGTGTCGGGCAAGGGATTGCCCTGCTTGTCGAACGGATCTGAGTTTTTTCTGATAACGCAAAGCTTTTGCGGGTGTTGTCTGCTTTGATGAACTTCCGTTAAGGCTGGGCCGCGGGGTGACGTCGGCACCCCAGAGCCAATACTTCCTGTTCCGACACCTCAACACGAGGAGGAGACCCATGAAAATGCATCAGAAACTGCTGGCACCGCTGGTGGCGCCGCTGCTGGCGCTGACCGCGGCATCGGCGACGGCGCAGGACATCAAGATCGGCGTGACCGTATCGGCCACCGGCCCGGCCGCTTCGCTCGGCATCCCCGAGCGCAACACCTTCGCGCTGATGCCGCAGGCGATGGGCGGGCGCAAGGTTCAGTACATCGTGCTCGACGATGCGTCGGATACGACCACCGCGGTGAAGAACACGCGCAAGCTGATCACCGAGGACAACGTCGATGTCGTCATCGGCTCGACGATCACGCCCAACTCGCTGGCGATGATCGATGTCGCCGCCGAGACCGAGACGCCGATGATCGCAATGGCGGCTTCCAGCCGCATCGTCGAACCGGTCGACGCCAAGCGGCGCTGGGTGTTCAAGACGCCGCAGAACGACCAGCAGATGGCGGTGGTCATCGTTGGTCACATGCTGAGCAAGGGCATCAAGTCGGTCGGCTACATCGGCTTCGCCGACGCCTACGGCGAGGGCTGGTGGAGCGTGTTCTCGTCGATCGCCGAGGGCCGCGGCCTGAAGATCGTTGCCAACGAGCGCTACCAGCGCACCGACACGTCGGTGACCGGCCAGATCCTGAAGCTGGTCTCGGCGCGGCCCGACGCGGTGCTGATCGCTGCTTCCGGCACGCCGGCCGCGCTGCCGCAGAAGACGCTGAAGGAACGCGGCTACGGCGGCCAGATCTACCAGACGCACGGCGTGGCCAACCGCGACTTCCTGCGCGTGTGCGGCAAGGACTGCGAAGGCACGTGGCTGCCCGCTGGCCCGGTGCTGGTGGCCGACCAGCTGCCGGCCGACCATCCGGTGAAGAAGACGGCTACCACGTACGTGCAGACCTACGAGAAGGCGCACGGCAAGGACAGCGTTTCGACCTTCGGCGCCCATGCGTGGGACGCCGGCATCCTGCTGCAGGCGGCGATCCCGGTGGCGCTGAAGAACGCGCAACCCGGCACCAAGCAGTTCCGCACGGCGCTGCGCGATGCGCTCGAAGGTTTGAAGAACGTCGCCGGCGCGCACGGCATCTTCAACATGAGCCCGACGGATCACCTTGGCCTGGATCAACGCGCCGCGGTGATGGTGCAGATCGTCAATGGCGACTGGAAGATGTCCAAGTAGATGATCGATGACGGCTGCTGCGCGGCTTTCGGTGATGACACTTGACGGCCGCTGCGCGGCCCATGACGGCGCCCGTGGCGCCTATGAGTTCGTGGCCCCTGCGGCGGACCTCATAGGCGCGCAGCGCCATCCGAGGCGGCACCTGTTGCCGCCTCACTGACCATGGACCTGCAGATCGCCCTGATCCTCGGTCAGGACGGCGTCACCAACGGCGCGATCTATGCGCTGCTCGCGCTCGCCTTGGTGCTCGCGTTTGCCGTCACGCGCGTCATTTTCATTCCCCAGGGCGAGTTCGTCGCCTACGGTGCGCTGACGCTGGTTGCGCTGCAGACCGGTCGGCTGCCCGGCACGCTGTGGCTGCTGCTTGCCGCTGGGGTGCTGGTGGCGCTGATCGACGGCTTCGACGCGGTTCGTTCGCGCGCCTGGCGGCGCCTGCTGCCGGTGGCGGGATGGAACCTGCTGCTGCCGCTGGCGCTGTGGGGCCTGCTGAAGGCCGTGTCGGCGGCCTCCCTGCCGATGCCGCTGCAGATCGTGCTGACGCTGGCGGTGGTCGTGCCGCTCGGCCCGATGATCTATCGGCTGGCGTATCAGCCACTGGCCGAGGCGTCGGTGCTGGTGCTGCTGATCGTCTCGGTGGCGGTGCACGTGACGCTGGTCGGGCTCGGGCTGGTCGCCTTCGGCGCCGAAGGCTCGCGCACGCCGCCGTTCACCGACGCCCGCTTCGAACTGGGCGGCATGCTGGTGGCGAGCCAGACGCTGTGGGTGATCGGTTGTTCGGCGATGCTGATCGTCGTCCTTTACCTGTTGTTCGAGCGCACGCTGTACGGCAAGGCGCTGCGCGCCACCGCGGTGAACCGCCAGGGCGCCCGGCTGATGGGCATCCCGACGGCGCTGGCGGGCAAGCTGACGTTCATGCTGTGCGCACTGATCGGCGCCTTTTCCGGGATCCTGATCGCGCCGATCACGACCGTCTACTACGACACCGGCTTTTTGATCGGCCTGAAGGGGTTCGTCGGCGCGATCATCGGCGGCCTGGCCAGCTATCCGGTGGCCGCGGTCGGCGCGGTGCTGGTCGGTCTGCTCGAGTCGTATTCGTCGTTCTGGGCCAGCGCCTACAAGGAGGTCATCGTCTTCACGCTGATCATCCCGGTGCTGTTGTGGCGCTCGCTGCGCGCGCATCACGTCGAGGAAGACGAGTGAGCGGTGCATGCTTCGCGCATGCTGGCGGGGTCGCGCTGTGAGCGCCGCCCGGCCGCCCGAAGGCGCGCAGCTCTCCTTTGGGGGAACAGCCCGAAGGGCGAAGGGGGCCACATGAGCCCGCGCACGCTGCTGCTCTCGTTCGTCGTGCTGCTCGGGCTGTTGCCGGTCTTCGCCTCCGAGTTCACGATCACGCTGGCCAACTATATCGGCCTGTATTCGCTGGTCGCGCTTGGGCTGGTGCTGCTCACCGGCGTCGGCGGGCTGACGTCGTTCGGGCAGGCCGCTTTCGTCGGGCTCGGCGCCTATGCGACAGCGATGCTCACCACTGCGACCGATCTGCCGGGCTGGCTGGCGTGGATCGGCGCCTCGGCGTGGCTGTCGCTTGCCGTTGGCCTGTTGCTGACGCTCGGCTTCGCGGTCGTGCTCGGCATGCTGACGCTGCGACTGTCGGGGCACTTCCTGCCGCTGGGCACGATCGCCTGGGGCATCAGCCTGTACTTCCTGTTCGGCAACATGGAGTTTCTCGGCGGCTTCACGGGCCTGCGCGGCGTTCCTCCGATCAGCGTGTTCGGGCACGAGGTCGACAGTGGGCGCGGCATCTTCTACCTGATCTATCTGTTCCTGCTTGCCGGAATCGTCACCATCCAGAACCTGCTCGACTCGCGCGAGGGCCGGGCGATCCGCGCGCTGAAGGGCGGCATGGTGATGGCCGAGTCGATGGGCGTGAACACGGCGGTCTCGCGGATGGTGATCTTCGTACTCGCCGCGCAGATGGCCAGCGCCTCCGGCTGGCTGTACGCGCACATGCAGCGTTTCCTGAACCCGACGCCGTTCTCGCTGGCGCAGGGTATCGAGTACCTGTTCATGGCGGTAGTCGGCGGCGCCGGCTACGTCTGGGGCGCGCTGCTCGGCGCCACGGTGATCACGGTCTCCAAGCAGTGGCTGCAGGACATCCTGACGAAGCTCATCGGCCAGGCCGGCAACTACGAGGTGATCGTCTTCGGCATCGTGATGATCATCGTGCTGCAACGGGCGCGCGACGGACTGTGGCCCGTGCTGACGCGCTGGGTGCCGCTGCGCCAGCAGCCGCGCCGCATCGATCCGGGGGTGCCGCCACTCGAACGCCGCAGGTTGCCGGCCGCTGGTGAAACACTGCTCGAAGTCAGCGGCGCGACCAAACGTTTCGGTGGGCTGGTGGCGGTCTCCGACATGGGCCTGACCGTGAAAGCCGGGGAAATCGTCGGCCTGATCGGCCCGAATGGCGCCGGCAAGAGCACGATGTTCAACCTGATCTCAGGCGTGCTCGATCCGACGGCGGGCGATATCCGGTTCCGCGGCCGGCCGATCGCCGGCCATCGATCGCGCGAGATCTCTCGCCTCGGCATCAGCCGAACCTTCCAGCACGTCAAGCTGCTGCCGACGATGAGCGTGCTCGACAACGTGGCCATCGGCGCGCACCGGCGCGAGTATCCGGGACTGGCCACCGGCGTCATCACCGGCGCTTGGCGGCTCGATCGTAAGCAGGAGGCGCGCGTGCTGGCCGAAGCAGCGCGGCAGATCGAACGCGTCGGGCTGGCCGATCACATGTTCGACGCCGCCGGCTCGCTGCCGCTTGGCAAGCAGCGGATCCTCGAGATCGCCCGTGCGCTGTGCGCCGACCCCTGTCTGCTCCTGCTCGACGAGCCTGCTGCCGGCCTGCGCTACCTGGAAAAACGCGCGCTCGCCGAACTGCTGCGCAAGCTGCGCGCCGAAGGCATGTCGATCCTGCTGGTCGAGCACGACGTCGACTTCGTCATGGGGCTGGTCGATCGCGTCGCCGTGATGGACTTCGGCCAGAAGATCGCCGAAGGTCTGCCCGAGGACGTTCAGCGCGATCCGAAAGTGCTCGAGGCCTACCTGGGGGGCGTCGAATGACGGCGCCGATCCTGCGCGTGCGCGACTTGTCGGTCACCTACGGCAAGGTGGCGGCGCTTGCGAACGCCAATCTGCAGGTTGGCGCGGGCCAGATCGTCACCGTGATCGGTCCCAACGGTGCCGGCAAGACGACGATGCTGGCGGCCATCATGGGCGCGCTGCCGGCCAACGGCGGGGCGCGCGGCGAGATCCGCTTCGACGGTCTCGACTGCGGCGGCTGCCCGATCGAGAAGCTGGTGGCGCACGGCATGACCCTGGTGCCCGAGAAACGCGAATTGTTCGGCGAGATGACGGTCGAGGACAACCTGTTGCTCGGCGCGTTCCAGCGCTATCGGCACGGACAGCGCGACCACGCGCAGACGATGGCCGAGGTCTTCTCGCTGTTTCCGCGGCTGCAGGAGCGGCGTCAGCAACTGGCCGGCACGCTTTCCGGCGGTGAACGCCAGATGCTCGCCATCGGCCGTGCGCTGATGGCGCGGCCGAAGCTGCTGATGCTCGACGAGCCGTCGCTGGGCCTGGCGCCGCTGATCGTGCGCGAGATCTTCCACATCATCGAGGAACTGAAGCGGCGCGGCGCCTCCATCCTGCTGGTCGAGCAGAACGCGCGCGCGGCGCTGCAGGTCGCCGACTTTGCTTACGTTCTGGAAACCGGCGAAGTTGCGCTCGAGGGTCCGGCGCGTGAACTGGCGACCGACAAGCGGGTCGTCGACAGCTATCTCGGGCTCGGCGGCCGGCAATGAACGCAAGCTGAGGCTGGCGGGCGCGGAACACTCGCGCAGCGGATGGCCGTTGCAGCGCCGCGTGCGGCAGCACGCTGGCGCGGCGGCGTGCTTGTTCGGTTGCGACGCGGATCTGGTCTCGGCAGGGTTTGCCATCGGCACCGGCCACCCATGACGCGAGGCGCGATCGTGGTGGCCCGCAAAGACCTTCGCCGGCCGACGGACCAACGAAGCGGCCGATCTCGTCTTGCCGCTCGCGGGATGGGGTGGCGGGGCCGGATCAAACGGCAATCTGGTATGCACGGGATCCGGGCTGCCCATGCTTCTGGAGCGCGGCAGTTCGCGCGGGGAACGGGGCTGGGACGAACGGGTCAGAGATGTCAGCCTCGCCGAACACGCGGCGGCTTTGCTGCCGCGTGCAGGACAGCGGCCCCGCGGGCGGCCTCGAGGCACAGGTTCGGCGCCGCTGCGCCGCGCCGGCAAGCGGAGGATCGATAGTGATGAGTGACGCCGATGCATTGGTTCTGTTCGGGGCGAGCGGTGATCTGGCCTTCAAGAAGCTGTATCCGGCGTTGCACTACCTGGCGCGGCGCGGCCGCCTCGATGCTCCGGTGATCGGCGTGGCGCGCGCCGGCTGGCGGCGCGAGCAGCTGATCGACCG
>JBFGOX010000003.1:0-22096 GCA_041565015.1 Burkholderiaceae bacterium | reverse complement strand
GCGGCGCCGTGGCAGTGGGCACGCCGGTCGAATGCGGGCAGACCGTGCGCTTCTGCGTGCGCGACGAAACCGCCGCGCGCAAGGACCTGACGCGCATCTGCGCTGAAATCCGCGACCACCTGCACGAACAGTCCGAAAAGCGGCGCCGCCCGGTCGCTGCCAAGGGCGCCGTTTACGTGTCCTGCGTCGGCCGCGGCACGCACATGTTCGGCGAGCAGAGCGAGGAGCTGCGCCTGATCGCGCAGCAGCTCGGCGACGTGCCGCTGGTCGGCTTCTATGCCAACGGCGAGATCAGCGGCCGCAACCTGTATGGCTTCACCGGCGTGCTGACCGTCTTCTACTGAGACGGTCACCCCGTCAGGTTGACGAGCTCAGCGCGAGCGGTTCGGAAACCAGTAGGTCCGACGCCGCGTGTTATCGACGGCCACCGGCGGCTTCGACGCGCCGATCGACGAGCGGCTGCCCCCATAGTTACCCTCCGGCGGCGCGCCGCCGATCAGGAAACGCTGGATCACGCCGTTGCCCATGTCGACCAGACCGGTCACCGGCGTCGACGGCAGGCCGCCGTTGAGCAGATCGGTCGAAGCGACCGCGCCGCAGAACACGGGAATCGCGTAGGTGCGCGCGATGCCAAGGCTGCCGCATTGATTGCTGATGGGCGGTGCAGGCGTGTTGGTCGAGAACAGCGTCCGGCCACCGACGGTCAGGCCAGCGTTGACCGTCTTCTCGCCGACCGCCGAAAACGGCAGCGGGAAGAAGCAGCCTTTCGGGTTGACCGCGTTCTTATAGCTGGCGTGCGCGATCAGGTCCGAATGCACGGTGGGCGTGGCGATCGACGGCGCCCCCTTGGTCCGCTTCGGATCGAACAGCGTGATCAGCCCGTCCTGGGTGTTCGTGATCACCGTGTTCGTATACGGCATGCGGCCGAGCAAGGGATTCTCGCGGTCGCCGCTGCCGAACAGGATCGCGATGGTGTTCTTGGTGATCACGACGTCCGGCTCGAACAGGAACTTGCGCTCCGCACCGGCCACTGTCAGCGCTGCCAGCCGCGTGATCACCCAGTCGGCGGGCGCGTTGCTGCCGCTGCCGTTTTCGAAGTCGACGCGGTAAACATTCGCCCGCGCATCGCCGAGATAGCCGCGGTCGACAAAGCCATCGTTGTCGATGTCGACCAGCGTCACCGCGCCGGGCACGCTGGCCAGCGTGGGCAGGCTTTTCACAAGGGTGCCCGTGTAGGCGTCGATGACAAGCACCGCATTGCCCATCGTCGTCGCACCGGGCGGCGAAACGTCCTCGGCGGCAGCGTCGTAGCCGGCGCCCATGATGATCACCGGATTGGTGTGGCCCTTGACCATCGCCAGGCGCGGTTCCGACCAGGTCTGGCCCAAGGCGGCGGAATTGGATTCGTTGAACCGCCACCTGTACTTGGGCGCCGCGGGGTTGGTGACGTCGAACGCGTACAGCACGCGGCCGCCGCGCCGCATCGGTACGTAGATGAAGGCCTGGCCGTTGCTCGCGTTGCGCAGCACGGTGATCGGGCCATCGACGAAGTAGTCACGCCGCGTCGCCGCCGGATCCGGGTTGTTCGGGAATTTGACTTCCGGCCAGTTGTTGCGCTGGCGCTTAAGCCTGCCGAACATCTCCTCGGGGACGAACGACCACAGTTCGCCGCCGGCGTTGGCGCCAGTGGTTTCGCCGCTTACCGCGCGCAGCGTGCCGTCGTTCGAGCCGTAGAAGACGACCACGCCAGTGCTGCCGCCATAGTCGATGACTGCCGGCCGGGAGTGCAGCACGTCGCCCTGGATCGACGGCCGGACGGTGGTTGCCGGGGGACCGGCGTCTTCGGCGCCGGTGCCCGAGGTCACATTGTTGGCGCCGCGAACCCAGTTGATGACGGCGTCGCGCTCCGTCGACGAGCCCGCGCCGAGCGCAGTGGCCGTGATGCCGCTGTTGGCCGTCGAGAACTGCGCCGCGCTGGCGACCGTCAGGTCCGTGATCGCCGTACAGCCGACACACGTGTAGACGTTGCGCCCCGACTGACCCGTGGCGAATGCTTCGCGCTGCCGCTGCGCGGCCCCGCCCTTCTCGGTGACTTCGCCGTCAGGTGAGTCGGAGGTGGGATTGATCGCGCCGCGCGGCGAATTTACCCAGAAGGTGCTCGCGTTGGTCCAGTGGCTGACCGCGGCCGACTCGACGTAGCCGGTGATCGTGCTGATCGCCTGGTTGCCGGCCGAGTCGACCAGCGACATCGTGTTGGCAGCGGCGTCATACGAGAACTTGTACTGCTTGATGTTGCCGTACCAGCGCGGTCGCATCAGTTCGTCGGGGCGGAACATGCCGATGAACACCTGGTTCTTGTAGATGCCCTGCGTGTTGACGCTGATCGGCAGCGCTGCCGACGTGAACACGGTGGCGGCCGACAGGATGCGGTCGAAGATGGCGTCGATCGCATTGGCGATCGCGCTCGGACCCGTTGCCGGATAGAAGTAGCGCTGCGTGCCGTCTACCTTGGGGCTGCCGCCATACCGCGCCATGCTGTCGAGGAATGAAAAGAAGCCGTCGAACGGCGGTGTGGTCGAGTTGCTCGGATCGCTGTTGGCGCCGATCACGCCGACGGTGAACGTCGTCACGCTCTGCACGCCGTCCCTGATGCTGAAATCCAGATTCAGCAGTTCGCGCGCGAATTCGTCGCCGCGGCTGGCAAACAGGCTCGC
Source organism: Burkholderiaceae bacterium (assembly GCA_041565015.1). Taxonomy (GTDB): domain Bacteria; phylum Pseudomonadota; class Gammaproteobacteria; order Burkholderiales; family Burkholderiaceae_F; genus JADJWR01. Next base: position 19,382 of record JBFGOX010000003.1, on the reverse strand, counting down.
GGTCGGATTGCTGACGCCTGGCGGCGCCGGGATCTGCGAGGCGTTGCTGCTGATCTGCGCCAGGTAAGACTGCTCGAGTGCGACCAGCCCCGACTGCGTGCCCGGGTTGCCGTTGGAGACGAAGACGATGTAGTTCTTGCCGCAGGACGCCGCCGACGGGCTGTTGTAGCGCACCGGTCCGGCAATGAAAGCCGTCGGGTCGTAGGTCGGCGTATCGCGACCGTACTGCGGCGCCGCGCCCTTGAACCATAGGTTGGCTTCGTACATCGCCAGCCCGACGTCCGGCGCCGCCGCCGCCGTGTCGGTGCTGCGGCTGATGGTCTTCAATTGGTTCTGCAGGGCGACCTTGTTGGCCGGCGTTACTGCGGTGAAATTGATGCGCGGATAGGCGCCGACCTTGCTCGAGGCCGAGTTGAACATCATCACGCCGATGCGGGCGACCGGAAAGCCGCCGTTGGCGGCGGCGCGCGCCGCCAGCCGTTCGACCACCGAAACCAGAGCACACAGCTGCGCGCCCGACTTCTTCGACTTGTCGGCATTCGGCACTGCGCCGCCGGTATCCGGCCATTGCGTGCAATTGCCGTTGGCCAGATCGGCGCTCCAGTTGGCGGAGTTGTCGATGACGAACAGCACGTTCGGCAGGTCGGCCGCACCCGGCGGCAGTGAGTAGATGTCGATGTCCTCGGCGCGGACGGCGGCGCCGGCAAGCAATGCGGCGGCCACCAGCAACACGCGCAGGCGGTGAAACAGCGGGGCGTTCATCGTCGGTCTCCGGAGGGACGTTCAGGTGCAGTTATTGGTGGCGTCGACGCGGTCGGCACGCACCGCCACACCCTGGTTGACGGTCAGCGCGGCACTGGTCACTGCGTCGGCGGCGGTAGCCGAGATGTTCCATTCGCTGTCGGCGCACTGCGATTCGAACGGATTGGCGGCCGCGCCACCGCCACCCGGGATGACCAGAATCGATCCCCCTGCACCGAGACCGTTGGCACAGCTGGCGTCGCTGGCGCGTCGCTCGTCGAGTTCGGCCTGCGGGACCACACGCAGCCGGTAACAGCTTGGCAGCGCGAGCGTGACGCTGAGGTCGTCGGCGCCGTTGCCGTCGATATCGACGCCCACCGGCGTCGCGGCGACGATTGCCGGCGTGCGCAGGAAGTCGATCGAGCTGATCGTCCGCTCGATGGCGAAGTTGGCCGCGGCCAGTACCTGCGCGCGGCTCTGCGCATTGCCGACCAGAGCCAGTTGCTGGCCGCTCATGCGATACGCGGTCAGCACGACGAAGGCAACGATGACCAGGAAGATCAGCGCGATCAGCGCCGAGGCGCCGCGCTGTGCACGCCGTGCCGGAAGTCTTCTCATGGCAGCTCCCGCCCGCCGGCGACGTTCATCAGCCGCACCAGCGTCGTGTGAATGTGTCGCTTGAACCCATCGTTGGCGGCAGCCAGCGTGCCGTTCAGGCCGACGTCGAAGGTCGTCGTGTCGACATGGCCGATCGTCGTATTGCGGCTGCGCGCGACGACGTACAGCCGGACCGCGACGACGTTCGACCAGTCGTTGTCGGCATCGCCGGGCACGCCGCTCAGCCCGGTCCGATACAGGTTCGGCAATCCGTCGTTGTCGGTGTCGAAGCCGTATTCGAACTGGATGTTCTCGATGCCGTCGACCAGCGGCGTCAGGGCAATCGTGCCGTTAGGCGTCAGCTCGGCACGCGTCAGCCGCGGCACCGTGCCGGTACCGCAGCCGCCGGCGCATTCGACGAAATACGTGCGCACGAGCACGCGGCGCGCAGGCGCCACCGTCGTGCAGTTGCGGCGGCGCAGGTCCATCGACGCGGCGCTGGCCTCGACGACGAACGGCTTGTTGGCCGGGTCGGTGCCACAGGTCGACACCTGCAGATGCACGCCGGCCGGCAGGCTGGCCACTGGCGTGGTGGCGAAATCCACGCGCCGCAGCGTCAGCAGCGGCGTGCCCGCACGACGATTGCTGACGCAGCCCGGCGTGGCCTCGCCGGCGCCGATGCCGACCAGCGGCAGCGGCGCGGTCGCGGGCGACGCCGCCCAACCGAGCGTGGCGGCCGTCACCGCGCAGGGGTCGGCCGCCTGCCACGTCACGCCGGCCGTCTGCAGTTCGGAAAAATAGCCGGCCGAACGGATCTCTTCTGCCAGCAGTTCGGCCGCATAGGTCGCGTTGTCGAACATCTGGCTCGTGTTCTCCAGATTGCGCCGGTGATCGCTCGCCGGGCCGAAGAACGATGTGATGACGCCGATGACGAGCAGGCCGAGCGTCAGGCCGATCATCAGTTCCAGCAGCGACACGCCGCGCTGTCGCTGGCGCACTTGTCGCATCGTCTTCGCCGTCCACATGCCGGCAACGCGCAGTTCTGTCAAAGGTCTCATGGCACAGGCGCCAGATTGGCGATCCGCAACGTGAAGGCATAGACGCGGCGCTTGCTCTCTTCGTCGTACTGGCCCTGGCCGCAGGTGTTCTCGGGCGCCGCCGTCGGCACCAGGCCCTGCCAGGCGACTGCGACCACATACGAACGGTCGATCACCGTGCCGCCCGCGTCGGTCAGGCGGCGAATACAGCCGCGCGCGCCGAGCACGCTGCCGAGCTGCGCGCCGCCGTCGGCGGCTGCGACACCGCGCAGCAGGTTGGTCCACTCGCAGACATCGCGCGCCGCGCCGGCCGGCTGCAGCCCGCAATCCTGCGTCGCGCCGGTTGCAACGAGTTCGCCTGCCTGCACGTAATCCTCGGCGCTCCGACGGTTGGAGTTGATCCGGTCGACCATGTCCTGCACCAACTGGATCACCTGCGCCCGCTGCACGGCCTCGGTGCTGGCCAGCGACGTCTTCATCTGCAGCCGCGCCAGCCCGAGGATGCCGAAGGCGAACACCACCACGGCGATCAGCACCTCGAGCAGCGAAAAGCCGCGCTGGTCGCGCAACGCTCCGTTCACGAACACGCTCCCACGTTGGTGTGTGGGCGTCCGGCCAAATCGATCGTCACGCAACGCGGCGAGACCACCGCATCGCCACGCCCGTCACTGAACTGGATGCTGATTTCGCCGCCGGCGGTGATGCGGCCGCTGCCGTCGAAGACGATCGACGCCGGTGCCGCCGGTCCATTGACCTGGCCGGTCGCGATGTCCTTGTGGTCGATCTGCCCGCCTCCTGCTGCGGTCGCCGTCCAGCCGCGGCCCCAGTTGGCGCTGCCGCTGACGACGACGGCGCTGACGGTGACGTCGGCATTGCGCTTGATCGCTTCGCTGCGCGCAGCCAGCAGCGTGGTCATCAGATCGGTCGCCGCGCCACGCAGGCGCTGGCTCGATGAAAACGATGCGAAGCTCGGCGCCGCCAGCGCTGTCAGGATCGACAGGATCGCAATCGTCGACATCAGCTCGACCAGCGTGAAACCGCGATCGCGTGCGGCAGCGCTCCTTCCGGATTTGATCAAGGCCATCGTCGAACCTATTGCCAGCACTTCGCCGGCGAACGCGTGCCGTTGCTGTTGACAGTCAACGTGCCGCAGCCCTCCGTGGTCTGCGCACCCTGAGGCGCCGCCGTAACCGTGAACGTTGGCGGCACGACAGCCGGCGCCGATATCGAGACGGAGTACTTGCCCGCGATCGAACTCGGCACCGACATTCCGAGATCGCCGAGCGTTGCCGCATACGCGCGGCGATCGACCAGCCGCTGCTGCTGGCGCAGCGAGACTTCCATCAGGAACGACTGCGCGTCGGCGCGCGTGCCGCGCTTGACGTATTCGGCGTAACTGGGCAGTGCGACCACCGCCAGGATCGCCACCACGGCGACGGCGATCATCAGCTCGATCAGCGTGAATCCCCCGTTTTCTTTCCGACCGGGCGAAGGGCATGACGACATTGCGATGACCTGGATGAACGTTCGATTCAGCGAAATCTTGCTTTGAAATTCACCGACGATGAAGCGCAACACGCGCGCGCCAAGACGAGCGGCAACGCTTGCCGATCAGCGGAACGAAGGTCTTAGCGTGGCGCTAGGCCGCGCGGATGACGAAAGACATCACGTCTTCATCCGGACGTATTCATCCGCGCGCTATTTGTGCACGCGATGCGACGCATCGAATGCCATGCAACTGCGCGATTTGGTTCGTTGCGGTTCGACGCCGATGCGCAAAGACGCTTCGCCGCGTTGGCGGCCGCCGGCAGCGCGCGACGCGCGCGGTGTCACATCGTGTAGTTCAGCGACAGCCGACCACCGTCCGGATACAGGGTGGTGCCGGTCAGATAAGACGCATCGTCACTGGCGAGAAACACGACAATGCGGGCGACTTCGTCGGGTTCGCCGAGCCGTCCGAGCGGCGTGCGCGCAAGGATGCGGTTCTTCGCCGCTTCGTTGGTCAGCACCGCAGTCTTCAGCAGTTCGGTGGCAATCGAGCCCGGGCCGATGCCGACCACGCGAATGCCTTTCGGCGCGAGCCCGATCGCCATCACCCTGGTCAGCTGGTTCAGCGCGCCCTTGCTGACCGTGTATGGCACCTGGTTGGCGATCGCCAGCACCGCGTTGACGCTCGACATGTTGATGACCACGCCACGGCTGCCCGCCGCGTTCGCGTCGGCGCGCGCGGTCTGCGCAACCATCTGGCGGACCGCCGCCTGCCCGCACAGGAAGGCGCCTTTCAGGTTGACGCGCAGCACGCGGTCGAAGTCCTCCTCGGCCAGGTCGATGAATTCCGCCGCATGCACGATGCCGGCGTTGTTCACCAGGACGTCGAGCCGCCCGAAGTTCTCCACTGCGTGCGCAACGAGCCGCTCGGCGTCACCCTTGTCGCCGACGTCGGCCCGGCAGAAGATCGCCATGCCGCCGGCGGCAGCGATGTCCCGCACCAGCGCCGTACCGCCGATCTCGTTGACGTCCGACACGACCACGTGCGCACCTTCCTCGGCGAAAGCGCGGGCGCATGCCGCGCCGATGCCCTGCGCGGCACCCGTGATCACCGCCACCCGTTGGTTGAGCTTCATCGGCCGCTCCCGCTGAACGTCAAAGCGAGTCGAGATTGTCGAGCATTTCGGCGGCACGGGCGCGGATCGCCGCGCGCTCGGCCTGGTCGAGACGGCTGACGTTCTTTGCCATCAGCATCGTGCGCGGGTTGGCGGCGAGTCGTCGTTCGTGTTTGTCGAGGAAATGCCAGAACAATGTTGTCACTGGACACGCGCGCGCCCCGCTGCGCTCCTGCGGCCGGTACGCGCAGCCGGCGCAGTAGTTGCTCTGCCGCTTGATGTACGCGCCGCTGGCGATGTAGGGCTTGCTGGTGAAGCGGCCGCCGTCGGCGTACAGCGCCATGCCGGCGGTATTCGGCAGTTCGACCCACTCGACGGCGTCGACGTAGACGGCGAGGTACCAGTCGCAGATCTGCTGCGGCTCGACTTCGGCGAGCAAGCCGAACTGACCGGTGACCATCAACCGCTGGATGTGATGCGCGTAGCCGTAGTCGAGCGTTTGCCCGATCGTCTCGCGCATGCAGTTCATCCGCGTCCGGCCGCTCCAGTACCAGCGCGGCAGATCCCGCTGATGCGCGAAGTGATTGTCCTGCGCCAGTTGCGGCATGAAGTGCCAGTAGACGCCACGAATGAACTCGCGCCAGCCGAGGATCTGGCGGATGAAGCCTTCGACGGCGGCCAGCGGCAGCCGCCGCTCGCGATAGGCCTGCTCGGCCGCCGCGATCACTTCGCGCGGACCGATCAGTTTCAGGTTCAGGCTGCTTGAGAGCAGTGCGTGCCAGCCGAAAGGCGTACCGGTCCACATCGCATCCTGGTAGCGGCCGAAGTGCTCCAGGCGCGCGTCGATGAACCGCTCGAGCGCTTCGAGCGCCTGTGCCCTCGTCACCGGCCAGCCGAAACGGGCCAGCGAGCCCGGGTGACGCGCGAACTGGCGCTCGACCAGTTCGATGACTTCGCAGGTGACGTCGTCGGGCGCGAAAGCGGCTGGCGGCGCGATGTCGCCGGGGCCGGTTTTCGGGAAGGCGCTGCGGTTTTCGGTGTCGAAGTTCCAGCGACCGCCCGCAGGTTCGCCAGCGGCATCGACCAGTACCTTGTGCTGCCGGCGCATCCAGCGATAGAAGTACTCCATGCGCATTTCGCGCCGGCCGCGCGCCCAGCCGGTGAATTCCGCCCGCGAGCACAGGAAGTGGCGATCGGGCAGCACGGTCAACGCCACGCCGCTGCTCTGGCACATCGCCTCCAGCGCGCGCGCCAGCCGCCATTCGCCGGGCTCGATCGCGACCAGTTCGCGCGCGCCGCTTTCCTCGATCACCTGCCCCAGCCGCTCGATCAGCCCCGGCACGGCGGCGAATCGCGGATCGTCGACGGTGACGTAGTCGAAGGCGATGCCGCGCGCATGCAGGGCGTTGGCAAAGTGGCGCATCGCCGACAGGAACAACGCAATTCTTGCCTTGTGGCTCCAGACGTGCGTCGCCTCGCCCGGCGCCTCGATCAGCACGAAACGGTCGCGGGCAGGGTCGAGATCATCGAACTGCGGCCCGTCGGGGTCGAGTTGGTCGCCCAGCACCAGGCGCAAGCGCAGGTCGTGGCTCACGATGTCGGCGGCCTGCGACGTTCGTCTCGACAGCGGCGCGAGCGGAAACGCATGTCAGCCCAGTGGCGAGCCCAGGGACGCCGCCAGCTCATCGTCCCAGTGCGGGCAGCCCAGCGCCGGGTCGGCTGAGTGGATTCTTCGTCGCCCGCGCGCGGCCACGTTGCAGGACTGCGGACCATCAGGACGCGGCGTGCGCCTGCCGCCATTGTTGCAGCGCCGGCACGATTTCATCCAACGCGCGCAGGTTCCTCACGCCCGGCGGCGGACGACGATGCAGCACCGGGCAGTTGCCGCCGGCCCAGATCTGCACGCCTGACGGGAGCTTGTCGCGCAATTCGCCGAGCCCCGAAAGTGCCTGGTTCGGATTGACCGCCGCCGAGAACGAGAGGGCGACGATGTCGGCCTGCTGCGACTGGGCGGCGAGCGCGATGTCCAACAGCGGCGTCTGCACGCCGAGCGACAGGCAGCGACAGCCCTCGAGCGCGAATATGGCCTCGGCCATCAGCAGGCCGAGGCCATGGGGTTCCTGCGGAAACGTGGTCAGCATCACGCGCGGGCGCGATTCGTGGTGGGGGATCGCGTTGATGGCGTTGCGCAGCAGTCCCTGCACGACCTCGGTGTACAGGTGCTCCTCGAAGATCTGCACCGCGCCGCGCGTCCACGCCTCGCCCACAGCGTCATTCATCGGCGCAACGATCTCGGTGATGAATCGCGCAAGGCCCTTGCGCAGCAGCAGTTGCGACATCCGGCCGCGCAGTTCGTAGACCTCGTGCGCGGTGAGCAGCGCGATCAGCGTCGCGACCTCGTCCTGCGCCTGCACGCTGGGCAGTCCGCGCGCCGCCGCAGACCGGCTCGACTGCGCCAGCCTTTGCAGCTCGTCGATCGGCATGCCGACGATCCGCCCCGGCCGATGGCCGAGGTCGAGCAGCCGCTTCAGCAGACGCAGTTTGTCGACCTGATCGAGCGGGTACAGACGCTCGCCGAGCGCGTCACGGTCAGGCGCCGGGAAGCCATAGCGACGCTCCCAGACGCGCAATGTGTCTTTCGACAGCCCCGTATCGCGCTCGACCGAGGCGATGCTCAGCGCAACCGGCGCCTCCGGATTCGACGCGTTCATCGGCACGCTCTCCCGGCAGTTCGTGGCGCCATGTCGGCGCCGGATCTGCCGCTGGTCTTGGGTACGTTTGTCATGGACAAGTGTTTGACATGTTCGACAAGACTCGTATGATACGACCATTGTTTACGTCTTGACTAGGACAAATTAGTCGTGCGCCAGCATCGCGGCCAGCCGCCTCCCGCAGGATCAAGTGCTGGCACATTTATTCTAGGGGAATGATTTCCATGAAAGTAAACGCTAACACTCCGGCCAACTATTCGGTCATTCGAAATCGATCGAAGGCAGGAATGGCGCTGCCGACTGCCTTGTTGGTCGCCGCGGCATTGATGCTGATGGCATGGACAGGGCCGGTCCAGGCGGCCTCGTCGTGCCCGCCGCTGCTCAATCACGCGCTGCCGCGCCTGCAGGACGAGCAACCGCAGAACCTGTGCCAGTTTTCGGGACGGGTACTGCTGGCCGTGAACACCGCCAGTGCCTGCGGCTACACGCCGCAGTACGAAGGCCTGCAGCAGTTGCATGACCGCTACGCCTCGCGCGGCCTGGTCATCATGGGCTTTCCGTCGGGCGACTTCCGCCAGGAGCCGAAGGACAACAAGGGAATCGCCGAATTTTGTTTCGACACCTACGGCGTGCGGTTTCCGATGTTTGCGAAATCGGGGGTGGTCGGGCAGACTGCCAACCCGTTTTTCGCGGCGCTGGCCCGTCAGACCGGCGAAGCGCCGCAGTGGAACTTTCACAAGTACCTGATCGACCGACAGGGGCGCGTCGCGGCGACGTTCCCCAGCGCCATTGATCCGCTCGACCGTCGGCTGATCGGCCGGATCGAGCAGTTGCTCGCAACCCGATGACACGAGGGGTTGATATGGGCGGCGTCCGGCGCTACGTGCAGGTGGTTGTGCTTCCGATTGGGCTCGGCGCCGGCGCGCCGGGCGGCCGGATCGGGGACAATTCAGGATTCGTCGATGAACGCGCCCGACCCCATGTTCCTTCCGGATGTGCAAGCGACCCACGATCTGCGCAACGTCGCGATCGCGCGCGTCGGCGTGCGCTCGCTGACTCATCCCGTCCAGGTCGCGACTGCCACCGGCGTGCAACCGTCAGTGGCGTCGGTCGACATGTTCGTTGGGCTGCCGGCGCAGATGAAGGGCACGCACATGTCGCGCTTCATCGAGGTGCTCTCCGGCCATCGCGAGCCGCTGTCGGCGACTTCGATGCGCAACCTGCTGGCGTCGATGCTGGCGAAGCTGGAAGCGACGCGGGGCGAGATCGAAATCCGCCTGCCTTATTTCATCTTGAAGTCGGCGCCGGTATCCGGCGTGCAGAGCCTGATGGACTATCAGCTGACGCTGCGCGCGGAGAGCCTCGACGGCGCCACCACCGTGCGGCAGAAAGTCACCGTGCCGGTGACGAGCCTGTGCCCCTGCAGCAAGAAGATTTCGGACTACGGCGCTCACAACCAGCGTGCGCACATCGTGATCAGCGTCGAGCTTGCCGCCTCGATGACCGTCGAAGAGCAGGTGCGCATCGCCGAGCAGGCCGCGTCGTGCGAGATGTGGGCGCTGCTGAAGCGGCCCGACGAGAAGTATGCGACCGAACGCGCCTACGACAACCCGAAGTTCGTCGAGGATGTGGTCCGCGACGTGGCGCTGGCCCTGAACGCCGACGACCGCGTGCTCGCCTACTGCGTCGAATCGGAGAACTTCGAAGCCATCCACAATCACTCGGCCTACGCGATGGTCGAGTTCGACAAGCGCATGCACCGCTAGTCGTGCTTCGTCGTCGCCGCCAGCGCGCAGCGCCCGCGACGACGCCGGAATCCACCCGCACGCCATCGGTCGTCCGGCGCGGTCCAACCCGGCCAGCGCACGAACCGCTGTTCAGCTTGCAGCGACATCCACGTCGCCGATCCACCCGTACTGACCCTGCGGCTTTCGCCGCACGCATGCGCGCGGTGCGCGCGATCGGGATTTGTCCATGAAGGTCGCCATTGTCGGCGCCGGCGTCTCCGGACTCGGCTGCGCGAACACGCTGCTCGCGGACAGACCGCGAGGTCTGCAGATCACGCTGTATGAAGCGGCGTTGCGGCCGGGCGGGCACACCAACTCCGTTGACGTGTCGCTCGACGGCACCAGTTTCCCGGTCGACACCGGCTTTCTCGTCTTCAACGAGCGCACCTACCCGAATCTGATCCGGCTGTTCGCCGAGCTTGACGTGCCGGTTGCCGCCAGCGACATGTCGTTCGCGGTCAGCGTGCCGGTGCCAGGGCTTTTCGGGCCGCGCGCCCTCGAATGGGCCGGGACCGATCTTGCCGGCGTGTTCGCGCAACGGCGCAACGTCGCTTCACCGCGCTTCTGGAACATGCTGGCCGACCTGCTGCGCTTCAATCGCCAGGCCACGCGTATTGCCCAAGGGCTGGAAGACGTCGGCGAACCGTCGCTCGGCGAATTCCTCGACCGGCATCGCTATGGACAGGCATTCCGGCGCCTGTACCTGCTGCCGATGGCGGCGGCGATCTGGTCGTGCCCGATGGCGACGATGCTGGCCTATCCGCTGCGCACCTTCGTCCGCTTCTGTCACAACCACGGCCTGCTGCAAGTCGACGATCGGCCACAGTGGTTCACGGTCCGCGGCGGCGCCCGCCAGTATGTCGAGCGCATCGTCCGCCGGCTGCACGACGTGCGGCTCGGCGATCCGGTGCAGCGCGTGACCCGCGACCTGCGCACCGGCAGGGTACTGGTCGACAGCGCGCGCGGCCGCGACAGCTTCGACCACGTCGTGCTCGCCGCGCACAGCGACCAGTCGATGCGCCTGCTCGCCGATGCCACCGACAGCGAACGCAGCGTGCTGGCCGCCGTCGGCTATCAGCCGAACCGCGCGGTCCTGCACACCGATGCGCGGCTGATGCCGAAACAGCGGCACGTCTGGTCGTCGTGGAACTACCTGAGCAACGGCGAAGACGAGCCGGCAGTCTCCGTCACCTACTGGCTGAACCGGTTGCAACCGCTGCCCTTCTCGACGCCGGCGTTCGTCAGTCTCAACCCGTTCGTCGAACCCGACCCCGCCACCGTGCTGTCCGAGTTCGACTACGCACACCCGGTCTTCGATTCCGCCGCGATCGCCGCGCAGCAACGCCTGCCCCAGATCCAGGGCAAGCACAGGGTCTGGTTCGCCGGCGCCTGGACCGGCTACGGGTTCCACGAGGACGGCCTGACATCCGGGCTCAACGTAGCGGCGCAGTTGCGCGAACGCTTCCGCGCGCCGGCTGCGCTGGCCGCCTGAGCGGGAGCAGACACGATGCACGACGCGACCATCGGCATCGGCTCGGTCCGCCATTCGCGACTGCGCCCGACGGCGCACCGATTCGCCTATCCGTCGTACTTCCTCCGCCTGCCACTGCGCGCGTTGGCCAAACGGCCGTGGCCGTACAAACGCCTGGCGCGCAACGGCCGCGGACTGTTTGCGTTGAACGACGCCGACCACGGCGACGGCCGTCCGCTGCTGCAATGGGTCGACGACCTGCTTGCGGGCGCGCGTATCAAAGATGCCGACGGCGAGGTCTGGCTGCACACGTTTCCGCGCGTGCTCGGCTACGTGTTCAACCCGGTCAGCTTCTGGTTCGCACACCGCGCCGATGGCGCGCTACGCGCCGTCGTCTGCGAGGTCAACAACACCTTCGGCGATCGCCATTGCTACCTGCTGGCGCACGAGGACGGCCGGCCGCTTGCCTGGGGCGAGACGCTGACGGCGCGAAAGGTCTTTCACGTCTCGCCATTTTGTCCGATCGAAGGCGGCTACCGTTTCCGCTTCGCACTGGCCGCGCGCGGAAACAGCGATCGCTTCGTCGCCCGCATCGACTACGACGATGTCCGCGGCCCGCTGCTGCAGACCTCGATCGAAGGCCGCCTGCGGCCGTTGACCGACCGCGGCCTGCTGCGCGTATTTCTTTCTCGCCCGGCGTTCACCTTTGGCGTGGTCGCCCGCATCCACTGGCAGGCGCTGAAGCTTTGGCTCAAGCGCGTGCCGTTCTTCCACAGGCCCGAGCCGCCGGCCGCCGGCCTGACCCGCAGCCCATGAACGAATTCGTACTCACCTCGCCCGGCCGCAGCATCGATGCGCTCGATGCGCGCCGCTTTCCGGCCGCCGCCCGCTTCTCGCTCGCCTTGCTCGAACGTCTCGAGCACGGTCGGCTTGCCGTCACTTTCCCCGACGGCCAGCGGGCCGCGTTCGGCGGTGGCGCCGGCGAGCCGCCCGCCGACCTGCAACTCGCCAGCTGGAGCGTGTTCGGCGCCGCGCTGACCCGTGGCGACATCGGCTTCGCCGAAAGCTACATCGCCGGCGACTGGTCGAGCGCCGATCTCGCCCGGCTGTTGTCGTTCTTCGTTCGCAACCGCGATGCGGTCGAAACGATGATCTACGGCTCCTTCTGGGGCCGGCTGGTCTACCGCCTGAAGCACCTGCTGAACCGCAACACGAAAGCGCAGGCCAGGAAGAACATCGCCGCCCACTACGACCTCGGCAACACGTTCTATTCACTGTGGCTCGACCCTTCGATGACCTACTCGAGCGCGCTGCTCGATGCGGTCGACGATCCGCACCGACCGCTCGACAACGCCGAGCTCGCGCAGGCGCAACAGGCGAAATACCGGCGCGTGCTCGACGAGCTGAGCCTCGCGCCGGCCAGCCGCGTGCTCGAGCTCGGCTGCGGCTGGGGCGGATTCGCCGAGGCGGCAGCGCGCGACGGACACCATGTCAAGGGTCTCCCGCTGTCGCCGGCGCAGCTCGCGCATGCGCGAAGCCGGCTCGACCGCGCCGGCCTGGCCGCCAACCTGCAGCTACAGGACTATCGCGACGAGCAGGGCACCTACGACGGCGTTGCCTCGATCGAGATGTTCGAAGCGGTCGGCGAGGAATACTGGCCGTCGTATTTCGCCACGCTGTCGCGTTGTCTTGCGCCGGGCGGCCGCGCCTGCGTGCAGACGATCGTCATCGACGACAGGCTCTTCGAGCGCTACCGCCGCGGCACCGATTTCATCCAGCAGTACATCTTTCCCGGCGGCATGCTGCCGTCACTTTCGGCTTTCGCCGCTCAGGCCAGCGCGGCCGGCCTCGCGATCGTTCGGCAGCACGCATTCGGCCGCGCCTACGCCCGCACGCTGGCAAGCTGGCGGCAACGCTTTCTCGGCCGGCTCGATGCCGTGCGGGCGCTCGGCTACGACGAGCGATTCATCCGCACCTGGGAGTTCTACCTGGCCTACTGCGAGGCCGCCTTCGCGGCGGGCAATACCGATGTGGTGCAGTTCACGCTCGCCAGGAGCTGACCGGCTGCGTGCCGCCGCCGTCGCGCTGATGCTCGGCGCCGCGTCGGCGCTGGCGGCGGCCGCGGAAGCAGGCGTGCCGCCGCATGTCGCGAAGTACGTCGCCGAGGCGCAGCTGGCCGGCAGCGGCCGGCTGACCTGGTGGGGCTTTCACGTCTACGACGCCGACCTGTACGTCGGCGGCGCGTTCGATCCGCGCCAGCCGACCACGCGGCCCTTCGTGCTCGAAGTGCGCTATGCGCGCCCGCTGACGGGATCATCGATCGCCGAAGCCAGCCGCGACGAGATGGCGCGGCTGCAGTACGGCACCGGCCCGCAACGCGAAGGCTGGCACGCACGGATGGTCCGCCTGTTCCCGGACGTGCGGTCCGGCCAGCGACTGGCGGCGGTCAACCTGCCCGGGCGCGGCGTGCGCTTCTACTTCGACGGCCGTTCCATCGGCGCGATCGACGACCCGGCATTCGCGCGCGCCTTCTTCGCCATCTGGCTCGACGAACGCACGAAGGTGCCACAGCTGCGCGAGGCGCTGCTGCGCGGCGAAAGCCCGGCCGCCGCCGCGGGCGCCTGAACGGCAGATGGCCCTCGTGCATCCAGCGACGCCCCGGCCGGCGATGGCGCCACACGGCACATCACTGGCGGCGTACGCGGCCTTCGGATTGCCGGTGACGATGACCGCGCTGCCGATGAACATCCTGTTGCCGGACTTCTACGCCGGCGCGACCGGACTGGCGCTCACCACGATCGGCCTGGCGCTGCTGGCCACGCGGCTGATCGACGCGCTGGTCGATCCGCTGCTCGGCAGCTGGGTCGACGCCCAGAAAACCGCGGGCAACTACCTGCGGCCGATCCTGCTCGGCTCGCTTCCGCTGGCCGCCGGTTTCTTCCTGCTGTTCACGCCGGCACTGCTCGGCAGCACCGACGCGAAGGCAAACACGCTCTGGCTTTTCTTCACCCTGGCCTGCGCCTATCTCGGTTATTCGCTGGCGACGATCGCCTACCAGGCCTGGGGCGCGGAACTGGCGCACGACGACGCGGGGCGCGCGCGGATCACCGGCAGCCGCGAAGGCGCGGGACTGATCGGCGTGCTGATCGGCGGCACCGTGCCGACACTGGCGGGAATGCCGGCGCTGGTGGTGGTCTTCGTCGTGTTGCTGGCGGCCGGACTGACGGTGCTTGCCGCCTTCGCGCCGCGGCCGGGTCGGCGCGCCGGAGCGGCACCGGCCGCGGCCAGTGCGTTCACCGCCTTCGTGGTGCCGCTGCGCACATCGCGCTTCCGCTGGCTGCTGGCGATCTTCGCGCTGAACGCGATCGCGCCGGCGATCACCGCCACCGTGTTTCAGTTCTTCGTCGCCGACCGGCTCGGCCTGAAGCCTTACACGGGTCTTTTCCTGTCGCTGTATTTCATCGCCGGCGCGGCGAGCATGCCGCTGTGGATCCGACTGGCACGCGCGATGAACCTGCAGGCGATCTGGCTCGCCGGCATGTTCGCTGCGGTGGCCGCATTCGTCTGGGCCTACGGACTCGATGCCGGGCAGGGCGACGGCGCGCTGTACGGCTTCATCGCGATCTGCGTGCTGTCCGGTTTCGCCTTTGGCGCCGATCTGGCGCTGCCGCCGGCGCTGCTGGCGCGCGTGATCGACGCCAACGGCCACGGCGGCAGCCGCGAGGGCGTGTACTTCGGGCTGTGGAACCTGGTCAACAAGCTTTGCCTGGCGGCCGCCGGCGGCATTGCCCTGCCGCTGCTCGAATCGCTCGGCTACGTTCGCGGCGCGCAGGACGCCGAAGCGCTGTCCGCGCTGGCCTTCACCTACGCGGTGGTGCCCTGCGCGCTGAAACTCGTCGCCGCGAGCGCGCTGTGGTACGCGTGGGCGCGGCGGAAATTCTGAGGAATGCCGATGCTGCTGCGCCTGTTCGCCTTGCTCGCCGCACTGCTCGTCGCTGGCTGTTCGTCAGTCGACCCGCAGGTTTACGCCACGGAGAAGCCGCCGCTGGACCTGCGCCGCTACTTCGACGGCACGATCGAAGGCCACGGCATGTTCGTCAACCGCGCAGGCCAGGTCGAGCGCCGTTTCGTCGTGACGATCAAGGCCAGTTGGCAGGGCGAGACCGGCACGCTGGACGAGGACTTCATCTGGTCGGACGGCAAGACGGAAAAGCGCGTCTGGACGCTGCGCCCGGCTGCCAACCGGTCCGGCGGCTGGACCGGCAGCGCCGCCGATGTGGTCGGCGAGGCGCGCGGCAGCGTCGCCGGCAACGCGCTGAACTGGACGTATACATTCGCGCTGAAGACCGAGTCCGGCAGTACCTGGAACATCGACTTCGACGACTGGATGTACCTGATCGACGAGCGCGTCCTGCTCAATCGCGCGGTGATGCGCTTCTGGGGCTTCAAGGTCGGCGAAGTGCTGATCTCCTTCCGCAAACTCTGAGGGCCGCCGCTTGCCGCTGAATCCGAGAATCAGGTCCTGGGCCGGACAGCGCGTCTGGGTGATCGGCGCCTCTTACGGCATCGGCGCGGCGATCGCCCGCCAACTGATGGCCGCCGGCGCGCGCGTGGCGCTGTCGGCGCGCAGCGGCGAGAAGCTGGCGAAGATCGCCGACCAGGCGCCGCAGGCATTGCGTCTGCAGGTCGATACGACCGACGTCGCGCAGTTGCACGCGGCCGCCGAGAAGATCCACGACGCGTGGGGCGGCTTCGACCTGGCGCTGGTCGTCGCCGGCACGCACGCCGAGATGCGCGCGCAAAGCTGGGACCTGCAGGCGGCGCGCAAGCTGCTCGACGTGAACCTGCACGGCGTGCTGAACTGCGTCGATGCGGCGTTGCCGGTGCTGCTGGCGCAGGGGCACGGCGGCATCGGCATCGTCTCCTCGGTGGCCGGCTACATCGGCCTGCCGAAATCGCTTATCTACGGCGCCAGCAAGGCGGCGCTGATCAACTTTGCCGAGTCGCTGTATGGCGACCTGCAGCCGCTGGGCATCGGCGTGTACCTGGTCAACCCCGGGTTCGTCGATACGCCGCTGACCCGGAAGAACACGTTCAGGATGCCGGCGCTGATCTCGGCCGATGAGGCGGCGCGCGTGACGCTCGCCGGCATCGCCGGCGGGCGCTTCGAGATTCATTATCCGAAGCGCTTCACGCTGTTGTTGAAGCTGCTGCGCATTTTGCCGTACCGTCTGCAGTTCGCGGCGGTGCGCCGCGTGACGGGAACATGAGCCCGCGATGGATGCGCGCGTCGCCCGCGTCAAGCAGTTCTTCGAGGCGCTGACCCCGGCGGAACTGGCGCGGCTGCACGAGATCTATGCGCCGCAGGCGTACTTCAAGGATCCGTTCAACGAGGTGCACGGGCTAGCAGCGATCAGACGCATCTTCGAGCACATGTACGCGCAGGTTGATTCGCCGCGCTTCATGATCGGCGATACGCTGGCTCACGGCGAGCAGGCGTTCCTCATCTGGGACTTCCGGTTCCGGATCAAGCGCCTTGGCGACCGCGACCAGTTGATCCGCGGCGCCAGCCACCTGAAATTCGACGCCGACGGTCTGATCACCTACCACCGCGACTACTGGGACGCAGCCGAGGAACTGTATGAGAAACTTCCCCTGCTGGGTGGATTGATGCGGCTGCTCAAGCGGCGCGCCGCAAGCTGATATCGGACCTTACTCATGAACATGCTTTATCCGGAACTGTTCAAATCGCTGGAATCCGTGCGCTGGAACATGGACCGCGACGTCCCGTGGGACAAGTTCGACGCCTCGGCGCTGTCCGACGAGCAGGCGCAGACGATCAAGATGAACGCGATCACCGAGTGGTCGGCGCTGCCGGCCACCGAGATGTTCCTGCGCGACAACCGGCACGACTCGGATTTCTCCGCCTTCATGAGCGTGTGGTTCTACGAGGAGCAGAAGCACGCTCTGGTGCTGATCGAATACCTGAAACGCTTCCGCCCGGATCTGGCGCCGACGCACGACGAGTTGCACAACGTGCGTTTCGAGTTCGACCCGGCGCCGGCGCTGGAGACGCTGACGCTGCATTTCTGCGGCGAGATCCGGCTGAACCACTGGTACCGCCGTGCTGCCGAGTGGCACACCGAGCCGGTGATCAAGCACATCTACCGCCTGCTGTCGCAGGACGAGGCGCGCCACGGCGGCGCCTACCTGCGCTACATGAAGAAGTACCTGGCCGAGCTCGGCGATTCGGCGCGCGCCGCATTCGCCAAGGTCGGCGTGCTGATGGCCTCGGCGCGGCGCACGGCGCAGGCGCTGCACCCGACCAACCTGCACGTGAACCGGGCGATGTTTCCCAACGACACCGTGCAGTCGCGGCTGCCCGATCCGGCCTGGCTCGAGCGCTGGCTCGATGCGCAGATCAAGTTCGACGAGGTGTGGGAGAAGAAGGTCGTCGACCGCATCCTGCACAACATGGGCCTGCTGCTCGAGCACACGTTCAAGTCGGTGCAGGACCTGAACCGCTACCGAAAGGAGATCGCCGGGCGGCTCGCGGCCGGGTCTGCGCAAGCCGCCTGAGCCAATCGCGTCTCCGTTCCCTGCAACGCCCTGCCCGCCGCGGCCGTCTTCCCGCCATGTCCGCCACACCCGCGCACGTGCCGCTCGTGATCACTACGCGCGGCGGCCACCCCGAGTGCGTCCACCTCGGTTCGATCGCCGTCGTCGACGCGCAAGGCAAGCTGATTGCCGGCGCTGGCGACCCGCAGGGCCTCAATTTCACCCGCTCGTCGCTGAAACCGCTGCAGGCGCTCGGCTTCGTTCAGGACGACGGCATGGACCGCTTCGACTTCGACTCGCAGATGCTGGCGCTGATGTGCGCCAGCCACGGCGGCGAAGCGATGCACGTGAAGATCGCGCAGCGCATGCTCGAGCGCATCGGCGCCCGCGAGTCCGACCTGCGCTGCGGCTGCCATCCACCGAGCTACTACACGCACACGTCGACGTCGCCGCTGGCCGGCGCGCGCTTCAACCAGTTGCACAACAACTGCTCCGGCAAGCACGCCGGCTTTCTCGCCTTCTGCCGCATGCACGGCCAGCCGCTCGCCAGCTATCTGGCCCCCGATTCGCCGCTGCAGCGGCGCGTGCGGGCCAACGTCGAGCACTTCGCCGGCCGCACGGACCTGCCGATGGGCATCGATGGCTGCAGCGCGCCGAACTTCGCGCTGCCGCTGGCGGCACTGGCGCATTCGTTCTGCCGGCTGGCACTCGGCGAAACCCCGGAACTCGCCGCGCTCGCCTACGCGATGACGCGCCATCCCGACCTCGTTTCCGGCACCGCGCGCGGCGACCTGATGCTGATGCAAACGGGCGCCGGCGACTGGGTCAGCAAGGTCGGCGCCGACGGCTTGCAGGCAATCGGCGTGAAGTCGAAGGGCATCGGCATCGCCATCCGCATCGCCGACGGCAACCGGCGCGCCTTGCACGTCGCGACGATCAGCGTGCTGCAGCAGCTTGGCCTGCTCGGCGATCCGGCCGCCACGCCGATGGCGAAGATGGACGAGCACGTGATCCGCAATTACCGCGGCCTCGACGTCGGCCGGGTCGAGCCGGCGTTCGCGCTGCCGCCGCTGTCCTGATCAGCGCAGTTCGACGACACCGTTAGGGGACTGGACACGGGCAACGATCGCCGGCTCGCCCGCACGCAGCACGAGCGGACCCGCGACCTGCAGCGCATCGAGCCGCGGCCGCAGCGCTTCGGCCTGCGGGTGCGCAAGTCGCAGCTCTAGGAGGGTGCAGCCGCGATCTTCGAGGCCGTCGCACGGATGCGCGGTGCCTTCCCATTCAATCAGCGTCGGCAGCACGCCGTCGAAATTCAGGCGCCCGTCAGCCGGCACCGTGATGCGCCAGGAAAATGCGCCGCGGGCGGCGGCGATCACCTCGCCGGCCTCAGGCAACTGCGCAGCGGCGGCCTGCACATCGCCGCAAGCGACCACCCAGGTGAGCACGAACGGCCCGCGCGCCATCTTCGCGCGCACCGCGTCGGTGTCGAGGCCGAACCAGCGCGCCCGCTGCGCCGCGCCCTCTGGATCGATCGTGATCAGCTCCAGATACACGCGCGGACCCAGTCTCAGCAGCCGATTGTGCGTGCCCATCAGCACGTGCTTGCCGCCGGGCTGCGCCGGCACGCCGAGCGCAGCCTCGGCCCAGTCATTGCCCTGCGCGAGATCCGCGCAGGCAAAGACCAGGTGATCGATGCGGCTCAACGTCGCCATGCCCCGTTCACGCCGGCGGAAAGACCACGCCCGAGCATCATGCGCAACCGCCGCCGGGTACGTGACCGTGGCCTGCGCGCCTAGCTGTGAAGCGTCAAGAGGTTGTTCCTTGACGTCTTGAGTCGGGACATGGGTGTTGCGCCGCTGATGCCTTGATGGGGT
>JBFGOX010000002.1:0-22977 GCA_041565015.1 Burkholderiaceae bacterium | reverse complement strand
GGCGGTGGCCAGCCCCTTGCTGGAGGGCGTGGACCTGTCCGGCGCGCGAGGCGTGCTGGTCAACATCACCGCCAGCAGTTCGCTAAAGATGAAGGAAACACGCGAGGTGATGGACACCATCCGCGCCTTTGCCGCCGAGGACGCAACGGTGATCTTCGGCACCGTCTGTGACGAGGCGATGGGCGAGGAGCTGCGCGTGACCGTCGTTGCCACCGGCCTCGGCCGCTCGACGGCGAAGAAGCAAACGCCATTTACCGTGGTCAAGACGGGCACCGACAATGCGCCGATCAACGTCGCGCCGGCGGCCGCCGGCAGCGTGGCCAGCGGTGACTACAGCCATTTCGATCAGCCAGCGGTCTGGCGCTCGCGCGAATCGGCAGCGGCGCGAGTCGCGGCGATGGAGGATGCCGGACACGACCGCTTCGACATTCCGGCGTTCCTGCGCAAGCAGGCGGACTAGCAGGCGACGGATGCTCGCCAATCTGTGATCGGTGGACAGTGCGCGGGTGGCTGTCTCCCCGCCCGGCGCACGCACCGATCACCGGTTACGGGTCCCCGACGATGTCCCGGTACGCGTGCCAAGTCGCATGGCCAACGATGGGCACCGTGACGATGAGGCCGAAGAAAAGCGTCGCAAAGCCGGCGCCGATCAGCAGCACGATGGCCAGTGCCCACAGCGCGAGCGGCAGCGGATTGACGACCAGCGCGCGCACGCTGGTGATCGCCGCGACCACCGTGTCGGTCCCGCGCGCCAGCATCAGCGGGACCGACACCACGCTGAGCGCGAAGACGATCGTGGCAAAAATGCCGCCGACTGCGAAATAGGTCAGGACGAAGTCCCAATGCTCAATGCTGGTCACCTGGCTGAGGAAGCCGGTGAGGGTCGGCATTCCAGAGGAGAAGAACAGCGCGAAGGTCACCAGCGAGGCGCGCGCCCATACCAGCATCACGACCGTTAGGATCAGCGCGAAGAGCGAGAACGCGCCGAGGTTGGCGCGCCAGGCCGTCAACGTGGGCTGCAGCCGTACTGGCTCTCCGGCCCCCAGCCGACGGCTGATGTCGTACAAACCGGTGCAAAGGAACGGCCCGAGCAACAGAAATCCTGCGGTGAGCGCCGAGGTGTACTCGTAGGCATGGCGAAAGACGAAGTAGATCATCCAGCCCATCAGCGCGAACATGGCGCCGTAGAAGAGGCTGGCCGTCGGGGCGGCGCGCAGGTCGCGCCAGCCACGAGCGATCCAGCGCAAGGCGGCGCCGGCGTCAATCCGTCGTACTTGCGGAAATGGGGACTGCGGAATCTCGTCGCGACGCTCCGGGGCAGGGGGCGGGCCAGCGGCGGTATCAGCCATGACAAGAGCGCTATGGAAGTTCGGGCGGGTTGAGCGGAAGACCATTTTCGGGCGATGCGGCAGCGGTGGCCAGCGGGCTTGATGCCGCAGTGCAGCAAAGCCCGCTACAATGGAGGCCATCATGCTGAAACAACGGACGCTGAAACGGATCGCCCGCACGGTCGGTATCGGTCTGCATAGCGGCACCAAGGTCGAACTGGTGCTGCGGCCCGCCGCGGCCGATACCGGCATCGTGTTTCATCGCGTCGACCTCGATCCCCCGGTCAGCATCACGGCCAGCGCGCTGGCCGTTGGCGATACCCGGATGGCTTCGACCGTCGAGCGCGAGGGCGTGCGCGTGGCGACGGTCGAGCATCTGATGAGCGCGCTCGCCGGCCTCGGCATCGACAACTGCCACATTGACGTCGACGCGCCGGAGATCCCGATCATGGACGGCAGTGCGGCGAGCTTCGTATTTCTGCTGCAGTCGGCCGGAATCGAGGAACAGAATGCACCGAAGCACTTCGTTCGGGTGCTGAAGACAATTGAAGTGCGCGAAGGCGAGGGCAGGCAGCTGAAATGGGCCCGGCTGGAACCGCACTTCGGCTTCAAGCTGCGCTTCTCGATCGCCTTCGATCATCCGGCGATCGACGCTACGGAACAGGACGTCGAGGTCGACCTCGCGCGAGAACCCTATGTCAGCGCGGTGGCGCGCGCGCGGACGTTCGGTTTCGTCAACGAAGTCGAAGCGTTGCGTGCGGCCGGTCTGGCCCTGGGCGGCAATTTCGAGAACGCGATCGTCATGGACGAGTACCGGGTGCTGAACACCGACGGTCTGCGATCGGGCGACGAGTTCGCTAAGCACAAGATCCTCGATGCGATCGGCGACCTGTACCTGCTTGGGCGGCCGCTGATGGCGGCGTATTCGGCCCATAAATCGGGCCACGCGCTGAACAATCAGCTGCTGCGGGCGCTTCTGGAGGATTCGGCCGCTTACGAAATCACGAGCTTCGAAGACGCTCGACAAGCACCGGCCGCATTCTTGCAGCCGTCAGTTATCGCCTGAGCGTCGGTTGCTTGCCTGGCGTCGACCTGCCAGGCGCGTCTGCAGCGTCGCTTGCAGTCGGCGAGCCGAGTCCCGGAGCGGCGAGTCGCGCAGGTTTTCGGCCAGGTCGGTGGCAAACGGCATCGCGGCGGCCGGGTCACGGGGCGTTTGCCTGGTCTCGGCCGGCGTAGGCAGCGCTTGAGATGACGCAGTGACGGGCTTTGGGTAGCTTGAGACGCCGAGTTGAAGCCGGATCTGGATTGCAGTAACTTCCGGCACGCATTCCCGTACGGTCTGGGTGATCCGACTTGCTTGCTGCCGAAGCTTGGCTGCGTGAGATGGTGAGCCAACGGTGATGATGACGACATTGCGCTGAATGGCGTAATGCGGCGAGGGCAGGACGGCACCGCTTTTCGTGAGTTCGCGACTGACGGCTTCGACTGCGGCCTGAACCTGCGCCAGCAAACGGGCCTGCTGAATGAGCCCCGCCAGGGGGCCTTCGGCCAGTGCCTCAGCCGCCGATTTGCAGGACGGCTTCATTCGGCGGACGCCCGGCGCGGCAAGATTGCGGCCGGCAAGGACAAACGCGAGCACGATCCTGTCTTGTTGATGGATCGGGCCGGCAGCGGTGGAGGTTGCATAAGTGGAGATTATCGTCGTCGACAAACGCTTGTCGCGCGCACGCACGTTCACGCTGAGCCGGCGCATGTGTGCAGTTGCCGCCTCGGGCCTGGTGCTGTCGGTCCTGCTTGCGGTGGTCGGGCTTTACGTGGTCACGTTTCGCGTCGCCGCTGCCCTCGAGATTCCTTATGTCCGCGATCTCGCTTCCGTGGTGATGCGCGAAGAAATCGAGCGTAATGAGCAGTTCGTGCGCGATAACATCAGCGCAATGGCACGTCGCTTGGGTGAGATGCAGGCCCAGCTGATGCGTCTCGATGCTTTGGGTGAACGGGTGGCCAAGATTGCCGGCATTCGACCGGAAGAGTTCAACTTCCGTGATCTGCCGGGTCTAGGTGGTGACATTCCCAGGCAAGCCAGGCCGTTGTCGATGCGCGAACTCGGCCAGCACGTCGAACTCGTCGCACGCGGGGTTGAGTCGCGGACGGACTACCTCGATGTCGTCGAATCGGAACTGCTTTCAGCGCAGGTCCGCTCCGCCCTGCTGCCGCACAACACGCCCGTCAGCGAAGGTTTCGTCGGTTCCGGGTTCGGTACGCGGGTCGACCCGTTCTCCGGCCAGATGGCGATGCATGCAGGGCTGGATTTTGCCGCCCCGATCGGCACGCCGGTTCTTGCGGCGGCCGGAGGCGTGGTTTCGGTCGCCGAATTCAGCCCGGCCTACGGCAACATGGTCACGATCGACCATGGCAACGGACTGCAGACGCTTTATGCGCACGCTTCGAAACTCGACGTCAAGGTCGGTGAGATCGTGCGCAAGGGACAGCAGATCGCCCAGGTTGGCTCGACCGGCCGTTCGACGGGCGCGCACCTTCATTTCGAGGTCCATTTCAACGGCGTGCCGCAGAACCCAGCGCGTTTTCTCGGTCGTCAGGCCGGGGACTCGCCGCTGGCGGCGTTGAATCCGCGCCGCCGCCCCTAGTCGACCGACGCCTGCGACCGTCGCGGTCGCGCCGGTCCGGCGCAGGGCCTTGCTTGGCCTGAGAGTGGGGAATGGCACTGTGAGATACTCCCCGGTTGCCGCGCGCTTGGGCAGCACCGGCCATTAGGTTCGCCGCTGCTGTCCGGCTGCCCGAAACGCCCGCGCGCTCTCGAAAGCCCCTGCCTACGCCGATGATCTCCGGTCTCCTGACTCGAATCTTTGGCAGTCGCAACCAGCGGCTGCTGAAGCAGTACCAGCGCCACGTCGAGCGCATCAATGCACTGGAACCACAGGTCTCGCCGCTCACCGACGAGCAACTGAAGGCGAAGACTGACGAGTTCCGCACGCGGGTCACAAACGGCGAGTCGCTCGACCAGCTGCTGCCAGAGGCTTTTGCGGTTGTTCGCGAAGCGGCCAAGCGGACCCTGGCCATGCGGCATTTCGACGTGCAGCTGATCGGGGGCATGGTCTTGCACGATGGCAAGATCGCTGAAATGCGCACCGGCGAGGGCAAGACGCTGACCGCGACCCTCGCCGTTTACCTGAATGCGCTGGCCGGTAAAGGCGTCCATGTCGTCACCGTCAACGACTACCTGGCCGCCCGCGACGCCGAGTGGATGGGCCGCGTGTACCGCTTCCTCGGCATGAGCGTCGGCGTCATTGTTTCGCAGCAGCCGAACGACGAAAAGCGGGCCGCCTACGCCGCCGACATCACCTACGGCACCAATAACGAGTACGGCTTCGATTACCTGCGCGACAACATGGAGTACGCGGTTGCCGACAAGCGGCAGCGCGGGCTGAAGTTCGCAATCGTCGACGAGGTCGACTCGATCCTGATCGATGAAGCGCGAACGCCGCTGATCATCTCTGGCCCGGCCGAGGACCATACGGAGCTCTATCGGCGGATCAACGAAGTGCCCCCGTTGCTGACCCGGCAGGCCGAGGAAAAGGGTGAGGGCGATTTCTGGGTCGATGAAAAGCAGCATCAGGCGCACATTTCGGAATCGGGGCACGAAAAGGTCGAGGAAATCCTTGTGCGCATGGGCCTGCTGGCCGAAGGCGAAAGCCTGTACGCGCCGCAGAACATCATCTACATGCACCATCTGAATGCCGCCCTGCGCGCGCATCACCTGTTTCATCGCGACCAGCATTACGTGGTGCAGAACGGCGAGATCATCATCGTCGACGAGTTCACCGGGCGGCTGATGCCCGGCCGGCGCTGGTCGGAAGGACTGCACCAGGCGGTCGAGGCCAAGGAGGGCGTGTCGATCCAGCAGGAAAACCAGACCCTGGCCTCGATCACCTTCCAGAACTACTTCCGAATGTACGGCAAGCTGGCGGGAATGACCGGCACCGCCGACACGGAGGCGTACGAGTTCCAGGAGATCTACCGCCTTGAAACGGTCGTGATCCCGACGCACAAGCCGATGGTCCGCGTCGATCAGCAGGACAAGATCTACCGCACTGTCACGGAAAAGTACGGCGCGATCCTGGCCGATATCAAGGACTGCTACGCGCGCGGCCAGCCGGTGCTGGTCGGAACGACCTCGATCGAGAACTCCGAGGTGCTGTCGAATCTTCTAAAGAAGGAAGGCATGGCGCACCAGGTGCTCAATGCCAAACAGCACGCGAAGGAGGCTGAGATCGTCGCCCAGGCCGGACGGCCGACGATGATCACGATCGCGACCAATAGCGCGGGCCGCGGCACCGACATCGTGCTCGGCGGGACCGTCGAAAAACAGGTCGATTTCGTCCGTGCCGACGACACGCTGCCTGACGACGAAAAGGAAGCGCGCATCGCCAAGCTGCGCCGCGAATGGCAACCGCTGCACGACCAGGTGGTTGCGTCCGGCGGCCTGAAGATCGTCGGCTCGGAGCGGCACGAGTCGCGGCGCATCGACAACCAGTTGCGCGGCCGGTCGGGCCGGCAGGGCGATCCCGGCGAATCGCGCTTCTACCTGTCGATGGAAGATTCGCTGCTGCGCATCTTCGCCGGCGACCGCATGCGGGCGATCATGGATCGGCTGAAGATGCCGGAAGGCGAGGCGATCGAGGCCAGCATGGTTTCGCGCTCGATTGAATCGGCGCAGCGCAAGGTCGAGGCGCGCAACTTCGACATCCGCAAGCAGCTGCTCGAATACGACGATGTCGCCAACGACCAGCGGCGCGAGATCTACCGCCTGCGCAACGACATCCTCGAAGCGGACAGCGTCGCCGACATGGTCACTAATCTGCGCCGGGGGCACTTCACCGACCTGTTTCGCGGCTTCGTGCCGGCCGAATCGGTCGAGGAGCAGTGGGACGTCGACGGCCTGACCAAGGCGCTCGCCGACGACTGGCAGATCGAACTGCCGATTCGGCAATGGCTGGCCTCCGAGGAGAACCTGAACGACGACGACATCCTTGAGCGCGTGCTGAAGGCGGCCGACGAGACGTACACGACAAAAGTAGCGCTGGTCGGCGCGGAGACCTTCGGCCAGTTTGAGCGTTCAATCATGCTGCAGACGGTCGATCAGCACTGGCGCGAGCACCTGGCGGCGCTCGATCACTTGCGGCAAGGCATCCACCTGCGGGGCTATGCACAGAAGCAGCCGAAGCAGGAATACAAGCGCGAGGCGTTCGAATTGTTCGGCATGCTGATCGACCGTGTCCGTGCCGACGTGGTCAAGATCCTGATGAATGTCCGCATCCAGACGCCGGAGGAAATCGCAGCGGCCGAGCAGCGCTTCGAGGAGGAAAGCGAACGACGAATGGAGCGCGCGCGCGCTCAACACGCCGAGTTCGCCACGGCGACGCAGGCCGACAATGAAGTGGTCGACGCGCTGACGTTGGCCGACGCCGAAGAGCAGAAGGCGCAGCCTTTCAAGCGCTTTGGTGACAAGATCGGGCGCAACGACCCTTGCCCTTGCGGGAGTGGCAAGAAATACAAGCAGTGCCACGGCAAGCTGTCCTAGACGCGCGTATTCATCGGCCGTGAGCCGCCTGCGAGGCGAGGCGGACGCAAGGCGGTCCACGCACAAAGTACCGAAAGATGGCTGTCAATCTCGCCGCGCCTGATCCGCAATCGCTACAGCCGGTAGCCGGGATCGAACTGGGATGGGCCGAGGCCGGAATCCGCAAGCCCGGTCGCAAGGACCTGCTGCTGGTCAGGATCGACAAGGGCGCCAGCGTGGCCGGCGTGTTCACGCGCAACCGCTTTTGTGCGGCACCTGTGCAAGTCTGCCGCGAACATCTTGCCGCGGACAGTGGCGTGCGGGCTTTGGTCGTCAATACCGGCAACGCCAATGCTGGCACGGGCGAGGCCGGACTCGCGGCGGCACGGGCGACCTGCTCGGAGGTCGCACGGCTGTTGAACTGCGCACCCGTGCAGGTGCTGCCGTTTTCAACCGGCGTGATCATGGAACCGCTGCCGGTCGCTCGTCTGCTGGCGGGTCTGCCGCTGGCGGTTCAGCGACTGCGGCCCTCGCATTGGGCGCAAGCGGCCGAGGCGATCATGACGACTGATACGCTGCCGAAGGCGGCGTCGCGGACGGTATCGCTTTCGGGTCGGCCGGTTGCCGTGACCGGCATCGCCAAAGGTGCCGGCATGATCCGTCCGAACATGGCCACGATGCTCGCCTACATCGGCACCGACGCCGCGGTGGCGCCGCCGCTGTGGCGCGTGCTCGCCGGCGAGGTTGCCGACGTGTCGTTCAACCGGATCACCGTCGATGGCGACACGTCGACCAATGATTCATTGATCCTGATCGCCACTGGCGCAAGCGGCGAGTCGCCGATCGAGACCACGGATGATCCGCGCTTTGCGCCGCTGCGCCGCGCGCTTGTCGACGTCGCGCAGCAACTGGCGCAGGCAATCGTCCGTGACGGCGAGGGAGCGACCAAGTTCATCGAGATCGTCGTCGACGGCGCCCTGTCTCCTGAGGAGGCGTCGCGCGTCGCCTACAGCGTTGCCCATTCGCCATTGGTCAAGACAGCCTTTTTCGCGTCGGATCCCAACCTTGGACGCATCCTGGCGGCGATCGGCAACGCAGGCGTCGCGGATCTGGATCCGGATCGCGTCCAGTTGCATCTGAATGACGTCTGGGTGGCAAGAGACGGGGGCCGCCATCCGCAGTATCGGGAGGAGGACGGCCAGCGGGTGCTGAAGGGTGCCGAGATTCGCGTCCGGGTTGAGCTGGGTCGCGGCCAAGCGTCGGCGACCGTCTGGACCTGTGATCTGTCGCACGATTACGTCAGCATCAACGCCGACTACCGCTCGTAGCGAACACACTGTCATGGCCGGTGCAGGTAACAGCGAGCTTGCCGCAGTACTGAGGTCAATGTTGGCTCGGTTGGATCCGTTGCTGCCGCCGGGTCGGGGAGTTGACTGGACGGCGCCGGCATTCCGGTGGCGCAAGCGACACTACTTCGGAACGCCGGTGGGTCACCTGGAGGCGGTGCGGCGCGTGGCGAGAATCCTGCCGGACGATCTGCAGCACATCGACGAGCAGCGCGCGGCGATCTTGCGCAATACGGAGCAGTTCGTTCGTGGCCTGCCGGCAAATAACGTGCTGCTGACCGGTGCCCGCGGCACCGGCAAGTCGTCGCTCATCCGTGCCTGCCTGGCGCAGTTTCAAGGCCAAGGCCTTCGGTTGATCGAAGTCGACAAGAACGATCTGACCGATCTGCCCGATGTCGTCGAACTGGTCGCAGCGAGGCCGGAGCGTTTTGTCCTCTTCTGCGACGACCTTTCCTTCGAAGAGGGCGAGTCATCGTACAAGGCATTGAAGGCCGCGCTCGATGGCTCGGTGGCTGCGCCGAGCGAAAATCTGCTCATCTACGCGACGTCGAACCGCCGCCACCTGATGCCCGAATACATGCGCGAGAACCTCGACGCCAAATACCAGGAGGACGGCGAGATCCACCCGGGCGAAACGGTCGAGGAGAAGATCTCGCTGTCCGAACGCTTTGGGCTGTGGTTGTCCTTCTACCCGTTCCGGCAGGACCATTATCTGGACATCGTCGCCCACTGGCTCGGTAGCTTTGGCGCCACGCCCGATCAGGTCAATGCGGTGCGTGCAGAGGCGCTGCAGTTTGCTTTGCTGCGTGGGTCTCGTTCAGGCCGGGTGGCGTTGCAGTTCGCGCGCGACTGCGCAGGAAGACTTGGCCTGCACGGCAGCGAGCGGTGAATCCGGGCGCGGCACAGCGCAAGCTCACCCGTGTCGCGGTCGGTGTTCTCGAGCGCGACGACGGCTTCGTGTTGCTGGCAGATCGACCTGCCGGCAAGCCGTATGCAGGCTATTGGGAGTTTCCGGGCGGCAAGATCGAGCCCGGCGAACCGGTTTCGGCGGCGCTGCAACGCGAACTTCATGAGGAACTCGGCGTCGAGGTCGGCCCTTCGTGTCCGTGGGTGACCTTCGAGTTCGATTACCCGCACGCCTACGTGCAGCTGCACTTCCGTCGCATTCGCCATTGGCGGGGCGAGCCGCACGCCCGCGAAGGGCAGCGACTGCAATTCGTCGATCCGTCGCACGACCCACCGCAGCCATTGCTGCCGGCGGCCGTACCCGCACTGCGCTGGCTGCGCCTGCCTGCAACGGCGCTGGTGGTGTCCGCGGGAGGTCCGGTGCCCGCACTCGCCGCCGGGATCGACGATTCGCCTTCTGCCGAGGCCGCCCTCGGGCTCGTCATCCTTGACGCGGACTGGCGAAACGAGAACCACGCCGCCGTCGTCGAGGCCTGGCGTACTGCTGTCTCCGGCACCGGTCTGCTGCTGGCTTCGGGCGCCGGCGCACAAGCCGCTTCCGGCGTCGATGGTGTCGTCTTCGAGTCTCTTGAAACGCTCGAACGCGGTGCCACCACGACTGCCTACTGGCGAGCCGCCTGGGTCGAGTCCGCCGACGAGGCGCAGCAGGCTGCGCACCTGCGATGTGATTTCGTGCTGGCGAAAACGGCCCTTGCGCAAGCGTCGACGCTGGATTCGGCGGCGGCCCTGCCGGTGTTTCACCGCGACGCGGGGGCTCCATCCGCAATCGCGCGAGCGGACCGATACGCGGGCAGCCTTTGGATCGATCGGCGGGCGGCGCCGGCCTGATCTCGTTTCCTGGCCGAACCCCGCGACCTTGTCGCCGTTACGGCCGACCGAGCGAGGCGGGTCGAAACGCAGTAATCGAGACTAGTGGCCGGCTTCGTTGCGCCACGGCCCTTTGTCGTTCTGCTGCGCGGCGTGTTCGTCGCCGGCGATCAAGTAACGGTTGCCGGCCCAGTCGCCAAGATCGATCGCCCTGCAGCGGGCGCTGCAAAATGGCCGCCACGGACTCGCGTCAGTCCACAAGACTTCGGCGCGGCAGGCCGGGCAGGCCACGCTCAGAGGCTTGATCACAATGCGCAAAGCGTGAGGTCGAATCCGACATCGCGGTCGACGGCGCGCGGTTTCAAGTCGCGATCCGATACCGTGAAACGGATCCACAGCATGTATCGATTGGCACTGATTTCCGGAATCGCTTCGGCATCCCTGGGCACGCGAACTTGCAGCAGGGCATAGCTGCGGCCCTGCAGTGTCTGCTGATAGGAACCCTGGGAGGCGATCTGCTTGCTGTGGTGCCCGCTTTCCCTGAGCAATCGCAGCACGATGCCAAGGGCCGTGCTGTATTTCTGCAGTGGAAGTACCCACATCTCAAGGTCGCGGCGGCGGCTTTCGGGATCGTGCATCAGCCAGGCGTGATACGAGGGCAGGTCAAATTCGCAGGTGCCGCCAGGAATGCCTGCGCGGCTGCGAATGCTGGTCAGCCATTCGTTCTCGCGCAGGTGCTGGCCGGCCTTGCCGGGCGCTGCGTTCAGTGACTGCTGCGACTGCTCGATGTCGGCCAGAACGCTGGACAGGGCGTCCTGCGCGACCTGGGGATTATTTCGGAGGCCCTGCAGTGCCTGCCGCTGCCGTTCGAGTTCCTGCAGCAGGTCTCCTTTCAGATCGGTTCGGGACGTCACCTCGAGGATTTCGAACAAAGCCATCAATGCGGTGTGATGGCAGTAAGAATGCGACTGGTCGACGAAAAAACCGAGCTTGTCGAACAGGTCCTCGAGACGCAGCAGCGCCCGCACACGCTCGGTGAACGGGTACTCGTAAAGAATCACGCTGTCTCGCCCGCTGTCCATGCGCGAACATATCACAGGCGCTGAGCGCCGCCGTGCGCAAGAAGACAGTAGCAGCGATGCAATCTGCGCACGCGTGGCGGCAGCTGTTCGAGTGTGCCGTCATTGACAAGAATGTCGTCGGCAGCAGCGAGGCGCGCTGAACGCGATGCCTGCTGGGCGATGATCGCGCGCACGGTCGCTTCGTCGAGCCGACTGCGCGCACAGACACGCGCAAGCTGTGTCGCTTCCGGACAGTCGACCACCAACAGGCGGTCGATTTGATCGCGCCAGCCGCCGCTTTCGACGAGCAGCGGCACAACGAACATCACGTAAGGCGCTTGCGTCATCGTGCTGGCTGCCCGCGTCTTGGCCAGTTCGCGAATTCGGGGGTGCAGAATCGCTTCGAGCCGGGCTTTCGCGGCCGGATCGCGAAACACCAGTTCGCGCATTCGCGGTCGATCAAGCGCGCCGTCGGCGCCAATGAACTGCGGACCGAAAACCTTCTTGATGGCCTCGAGGGCAGCGCCGTCCGGCGCGGTCAGCGAATGCGCAATCGCATCGGTATCGATGATCGCGGCACCGAGCTCGGCGAACAAATCGGCCACCGACGTCTTGCCGCTGCCGATGCCGCCGGTCAGGCCAACGGCAATTGTGCGTCCCTCAAAATGGGACGAAGCGGCGTCCGATGTCCTCGCCATAAAGGAGAACAATGAACCCGGCCGCGGCCAGGTAAGGCCCAAAGGGAATGGGGATGTCCCGGCCGCGTCGCGCCATGACCAGCAGAGCGATACCCACTATCGCGCCGACCACCGATGACAGCAGCACGATCGGCAGCAACATCTTCCAGCCGAACCAGGCGCCAAGCGCTGCCAGCAGCTTGAAGTCGCCGTAGCCCATGCCCTCCTTGCCCGTGGCCAGCTTGAAGAGCCAGTAGATCGACCACAGGATCAGATAGCCGGCAGCGGCACCGATCACGGCCTCGCTTAGCGGGACGAATGTGGCGCGGACATTGAGCATCAGCCCCGCCCACAACAAAGGCAGCGTCAGACTGTCGGGCAGCAGTGTCGTGTCGGCATCGATGAAGGTCAGCGCGATCAGGACAAAGGTAAACGCCAACGCAGCCAGCCCAGCCACGCCGAAACCGAATCGCCAGGCCACCCAGACCGACAAGACGGCAGTCAACGCTTCGACAACCGGGTAGCGGGCAGAAACCGGGGCACCGCAGTGCGCGCACTTGCCGCCGCTGGCGAAGTACGACAACAACGGCAGGTTGTCCCGTACACGCAGCGGCGTCTTGCACGACGGGCAGTGCGATCCCGGCACGACCAGGTTGAACGAGGGCGCCAGTGCCGGCTCGCGGCCATCGAGTTCGGCGCACTGCGCCTGCCACTCGGCCTGCATCATCTTCGGCAGGCGGTAGATCACGACATTGAGGAAAGAGCCGATCGCCAGTCCGAACGCTCCGGCACAGACGGCGAAGACGAGATCGGGTGTCAAGCGTCGATCAGGCCGACAGCGGCATCAGTCCGCTTGTGCCTGCGGAATCTTCGGGTTAAACGACCTGGCCGAGCTTGAAGATCGGCAGATAGATGGCCACGACGATGCCACCGATGATCACGCCGAGCACGACCATGATCACCGGCTCGATCAGGCTGGCCAGCGCGTCGACCGTCTCGTCGACCTCGCGTTCGTAATAGTCGGCGACCTTCGAAAGCATCGAATCGAGCGCGCCGGACTCCTCGCCGATGCCTGTCATCTGCACCGCCATGTTGGGAAACACGCCGGAATTTTGCATCGACTGGGCGAGACTGGTGCCGATGTTGACTTCGGCCTGAATCTGCTTCGTGGCGTCCTTGTACACGGCATTGCCGGAGGCCGGGCCGACCGAATCGAGCGCGTCGACCAGCGGTACGCCGGCAGCGAACGTGGTCGACAGCGTGCGCGACCAGCGGGCAACCGAGGCCTTTTGCAGCAGTTCGCCGATCACTGGAATCTTGAGCATGTAGCGGTCGACCAGCCGCTGAAACGTCGGCGAACGCCGCCAGCCCTGATAGCCGAAGTACAAGGCGCCGAGCGAGCCGAACAGCATCCAGTACCAGTTGGCGACCACGAAGTCGGACATCGCAATCACGACAAGCGTCGGATAGGGAAGATCCGCGCCGAAACTGGTGAACACCTGCTTGAAGGACGGAATCACGAAGTACATGATGATCGCCGTAATCAGAACGGCGACCAGAATGACCATCGTCGGATAGAAGAGCGCCTTCTTGATCTTGCCCTTCAAGGCCAGCGTCTTTTCCTTGTACGTGGCCAGACGATCGAGAAGCGTTTCCAGAATGCCGGCCTGTTCGCCGGCAGCCACCAGGTTGCAGAACAACGGATCGAAGTACAGCGGAAACTTGCGGAAGGCTTGGCTCAGGCTAGTGCCGGTTTCGACGTCCGAGCGGATGTCCATCAGCAAGCGGGACATCGAAGGGTTCGAATGTCCTCGCGAAATGATGTCGAAACTCTGCATCAGCGGAACGCCGGCGCGCAGCATCGTCGAAAGCTGGCGCGTGAACAGCGCCAGGTCCTTTTCCGTGATCTTCTTGCCGCGCGAGAAGACCTGCTTCTTGATCTTTGGCTGGGCAATACCGCGGCGGCGCAACGCAGCGGCGACGACCGACTCGCCGCCAGCGCGCATTTCGCCGCGCACGATCTTGCCGGTCTTGTCTCTGCCTTCCCAGACAAACAGCGATTCCTGAACTGCGGCCACACGGCCTTTTGCGATCGCGCCTGTTGCCATGGACTATTCGACTCCGCGTTGTTTTCTCAATCGTTGGTGCAGCCGAGCACTTCCTCGAGCGAAGTCACGCCTTGCTTGACCTTGAGCAGGCCCGACTGGCGCAGATTCTTCACGCCCTCGCGCTGCGCCTGCTGGGCGATCTCGATCGAACTGCCGCCCTTCAGAATGATGTGCTGGATCTCTTCAGTGATCGGCATGACCTCGTAGATGCCAACCCGGCCCTTGTAGCCGGAGCCCTTGCAGCGGTCGCAGCCGACCGCCTTGTACGGCACCCAGGAACCATCGAGATCGCTGTTGGCAAAGCCGGCGGCAATCAACGCGTCCTCACCCAAATCCGTCGGCTGCTTGCAGGTACACAGGCGACGCGCAAGCCGCTGCGCCGTGATCAGGATCACGGACGAGACGATATTGAACGCCGGCACGCCCATGTTCGCCAATCGCGTCAGCGTGGACGGCGCGTCGTTCGTATGCAGCGTCGACATCACCATATGGCCGGTCTGCGCGGCCTTGACCGCGATGTCCGCTGTCTCGAGGTCACGAATCTCACCAACCATGATGATGTCGGGGTCCTGACGCAGGAACGAGCGCATCGCATTGGCGAAGGTCAGTCCCGCCTTCTCATTGACATTGACCTGATTGATGCCAGCCAACTGAATTTCCGCCGGATCTTCCGCCGTCGAGATGTTGACGCCGGGCTGATTCAGGATGTTCAAGCATGTGTAAAGGGAAACGGTCTTGCCGCTGCCGGTCGGGCCGGTCACCAGCACCATTCCGTAAGGCCGTTTGATCGCGTCGACGAGCACTGCCTTCTGCGCGGGCTCATAACCCAGGGCCTCGATGCCCATCTTGGCCTGCGTCGGATCAAGGATCCGCATCACGACCTTCTCGCCGAACAGCGTGGGCAGCGTGCTGACGCGAAAATCGATCGCCCGCTGACCCGACAGTGCGAGCTTCATGCGGCCGTCCTGCGGTACGCGCTTTTCGGCAATGTCGAGCTTGGATATGACCTTGATCCGTGTGACCAGACGGTCCTTGATCGCCAGCGGAGGCTGCGTTACCTCACGTAACACGCCATCGACGCGAAACCGGACCCGGTAGAACTTCTCGTACGGCTCGAAGTGCAGGTCAGAGGCGCCGTCGCCGATGGCGTCGAGTAGCAGTTTCTGCAGAAAACGAACGACCGGGGCGTCGTCGATGTCGACCGCGGAATCGTCCGGTGTAGTGTCGGGCGCTTCGGACAGCAGTTCGCCGAAGTCGATTTCGTCGTCGACCAGTTTCTCTAGTGACTGGGCGGCAGTCTGAGTCGTCGCTTCGATCAGTTTCAGCAGCTTGTCGTGCTCGACGACGATGATCTCGAGCGCCAGCTGTGTCTGAAACTTGACCTGGTCCAGCGCCTGGACGTTGGTGGGATCCGACACACCCACTGCCAGCCGGTTGCCGCGCTTGCGAATCGCCATTACACGCAGCGAACTGACCAGCTTCTTGTCGATCACATCGCCGGGCAACTGATCCACGTCGATCGCAGCCAGATCCAGCAGCGGATGGCCGAAGGTTTCGGCCACAAAACGGGCGATCTGGCTCGACTGCAGTCCCGTCGAGTCCGCTGAGCCGACCAACTCGTCGATGAACAGTGTGTTTGACTGCGCCGCCTTGCGGGCCAGCGACTCGGCACGGTCAGGTCGCAGCTTGCCCTGCTGTACGAGGGCGCGCGCCAGTCCAGTTAACGAACTGGCGGCGACTACAGTGTTCTGGCTGACTGCAGACACGTTCGTCTCTACGAGTAAGGCAACGGTTCCCGGTTCAGTGGATGCCGTCGCGGTGCCCAATGGGCAAGGCGGCGAGTGAGGACCCACGAAGCGACAAAATAGTGCCCACACGTCCGCCGTTTGTAAAGCGAAGGCCGCTCGCTGACGCCTCTGGAGATGGCTTAATCCGTCTCGCGGAAGCTGGCGTCATGGCGGATGCGGCGGATCAGGCGCGCGCTGCGCACCGCCTGCTCATCGATCTGGATGATTTCGGCGATACAGTCGTCGTAGCGTATACAGCACGGGGCGTCCGGAATCTCCTGCAAATGCTCCAGCAGGAGTCCGTTGAGCGTCCGCGGCCCGTCCACGGGAAAGGTCAGACGCAAGCGGCGATTCAGTTCGCGCAGCGGTACGCTGCCGTCCACGACGATCTGTTCACCGGCGCCCCAGTTCAGGCTGGCCGTGCCGCCGCCCGGTGCCGGGGTGGTGAACTCGCCCACCATCTCCTCAATGATGTCCTCGAGCGTGACGAGCCCTCGCAGGTCGCCATACTCGTCGACCACGAGGCCAACCCGCTGCCGGTTGTCTTGGAACATCTGCAACTGCTGCAGCAGCGGCGTACCGGTGGGAATGAAGTACGGCGCCACGATCCGGCCGCGGATCTGCTCAGCAGTCAAACTGGACTCCCCAAACAACGGCAGCAACTTGCGTACATGCAGGACGCCGAGGACGCGGGCTATATCGCCCTCGCAGACGGGCAGCTTGTTGTGATAGCAGGTCATCAGCTGATGTGCGATCGCCTCGGGCGGCTGGGCGATGTCCAGTGCCTCGATGCGCGCGCGCGGGGTCATGATGTCGTCGACCGTCAGCTGCTCGAGGTCGAACAGGTTGAGCAGGATGCTGCGGTGCTTCGTCGGGATGAAGTTGCCGCCCTCCAATACGATCGTGCGCAGTTCCTGCGGCGTGAGTTGCGCCTCATCCTTGCCCGTGCTGCGCGGTATTCGCAGCAGCCAGAGCACCGCACGGACAAACAGGTTGACGAACCAGACGAACGGGGTGGCCAGCTTCAGCAGCAGGGCCAGGACATAACTGGCCGGCAGAGCAATGCGCTCCGGATAGGTGGCGCCGATCACTTTCGGCGTGATTTCGGCGAAAACGAGAATCGCGAAGGTGAGGCTCCCCGCCGCGATCGCAAGCACCCACTCGCTCTGACCAAAGTAATAGATCGCCAGCGCGGTGACCAGTGTCGCAAGAACATTGTTGACAAGGTTGTTGCCGAGCAGAATCACGCCGAGCAGGCGATCGGTTCGGTCGAGCAGGAACTGCGTCAGACGGGCAGCACGACTGCCTTCGCGCACGAGGTGCCGCAGCCGCAGGCGGCTGAGCGCCATCATCGAGGTCTCGGCGATCGAGAAGAACGCCGATAGCAGCAGCAGAATCAGCAGCGAAAGAAGCTGCGCCCAGAACGGGAAGCTATCCACTTGGAGGCTCCTGCGGACCCGGCAGGCTACAGGGGCAATGAATGAAGTGGTCGGGGTGAGAGGATTCGAACCTCCGACTCCTGCGTCCCGAACGCAGTACTCTACCAGGCTGAGCTACACCCCGACTTGCGACCACACGAGGCAACTGGGTCACCCCGATGACATGCTCCGCTATCCGCCGGTACCGCTCATCATCGGTCTCGACGCATTGCAAAAACATTTAAGTGTAACAAGGAATCCCTGAACGCCGACGGAGGAAACAGTGCGGCGGCCGATCCAGCCCGCTTCGACTCGTCGTAGGCGCGTCCGCGTACATACGAAATCGATCCGTTAGCGTGCACAATCCTGGCGATCTCGGCGAAGTCGCCGCCGCCGTCACGGATCGCCGATTCGATGAGGTGCCGCTGGGCCTCGTTCGCGGTCTGCATCGCGTGTATCAGCGGCAGCGTGACCTTGCCTTCGCGCAGGTCGTCGCCGAGGCGCTTGCCGATGTCGTCGACGTTGCCGGAGTAATCCAGCACATCGTCGATCATCTGAAACGCGGTGCCGAGACCGGCACCGAAACGTCCTGCAGCTTCTTCCAGTTCGGGATTCGCCTGCGCGATCACCGCCGCGATCCGTGCTGCGGCCTCGAACAAGGTCGCGGTCTTGCGGCCGACGACCTCCAAGTAGCGGCGCTCATCGACAGACGGATCGTGCACGTTCATCAGTTGCAGCACTTCGCCCTCGGCGATGCGATTGGTCGCGTCGGCCAGAATCTGCATCACCCGCATCTCGCCAGCCTCGACCATCAGCTGGAACGACCGTGAGTAGAGGAAATCGCCCACCAGAACGCTCGCTGCATTGCCGAACTGCGCGTTGGCGGTTTGTCTGCCACGACGCAAGTCGGACTCGTCAACGACATCGTCGTGCAAAAGCGTTGCCGTGTGAATGAATTCGATCACGACGGCGAGCAGCACGCTGGCGCGGCCCCGGTAGCCAAGTGCGCGAGCGATCAACAGCAGTACCGCTGGTCGCAACCGCTTGCCGCCGGCGGCAATGATGTAGTCGGCGACAGTGCCGATCAGTGCGACGTCAGAGGACAGCCGGGCCCTGATCTCACGGTCGACCGCGCCCAGATCGTCGGCGATAGGCGCGAGTATCTGCGCCAAACTAGTGGCGGCAGCCTCATGTTCCGTTGCCGCGGATGTCAAGGTGTTGCTCTTCCGTGAGCACAAGAACTTTGAATTATAGGTTCGTCGTTACCCTGTCTGTCCGCGACGCCGCCGACGAGGCGGCGGGCAGGGACGGCGATGGCGATCCGCTGGCAGCGGCGCGACGGGCGTCGGCCGCTGGGTGAGTCGTTTGACACGAGATGGCGCAAGCGCGACAATCCGAAGCTTTTCAGCGCCCTCGGCAAGGTCGAGGCAGACGTGCTTGAACGCATGCGGGCGAGGGCGACGGGCGATGTGGGTGGAGCGACAGCTATGTACGCGGTGATCAAGACAGGTGGCAAACAGTACCGAGTCGCGGCCGGTCAGTCGGTCAAAATCGAGGCGATCGAGGCCGACCCGGGCAGCGAGGTCACGTTCGGCGACGTGCTTGCGATTGGCGAAGGATCGCAGATCCAAGTCGGCACCCCGACAGTGGCGGGCGCGACGGTGAAGGCCACTGTCCTTGCGCACGGGCGTCACCCCAAAGTCACGATTTTCAAGATGCGCCGGCGCAAGCACTTTCAAAAGCACGGTGGTCACCGGCAGAATTTCACGGAAGTTCGAATCGATTCGATCGCCTGATCGCGTCGCGGCGGCTGAAGAGGTAGCGAAATGGCACACAAGAAAGCGGGCGGGTCATCGCGCAACGGGCGCGATTCACAGGCCAAGCGGTTGGGCGTGAAGGTCTACGGCGGCGAATCGATAAGCGCGGGTTCGATCATTTTGCGCCAGCGTGGTACGCAGTTTCATGCCGGCAGCAATGTCGGTATCGGGCGCGACCATACGTTATTTGCCTTGGTCGATGGACAAGTGCGTTTCGAAACGAAGGGCGCGCTCAACCGGCGGACCGTGAGCGTGCTGAGGCAGCAGTAAAAGGCGCAGTTGCCGCCGCCATGGCGGCGAAGCCCGGAGCCGAGGCCCTGCCCGATGCTGGCAGGGCTTTTTCTTTTTCAAGCGAGCGATGAAATTCGTCGACGAAGCCCGCATTGAAGTCCAGGCCGGACGCGGCGGCGACGGCTGCGCGTCTTTTCGGCGCGAGAAGTTCATTCCCAAAGGCGGACCGGACGGTGGCGACGGCGGACGCGGCGGCAGTATCTGGGCCGTCGCCGACAACAACGTCAACACGCTGATCGAGTTTCGCTATAAGCGCAGGATCGCTGCGGGCAACGGCGAACACGGCCGCGGTTCGGATTGCTACGGTGCCGCCGGCGAGGATGTCGAATTGAGACTGCCGGTTGGCACCGTCGTCATCGATGAACAGAGCGGTCAGGTGCTCGCCGATCTGGCAAGAATCGGCGCGCGGGCGCCGCTCGCTAAGGGCGGTGCCGGCGGCCTTGGCAACCTGCACTTCAAGTCGAGCACGAATCGCGCGCCACGGCAGAAGACACCCGGTCAAGCAGGGGAGCATCGTCTGCTCAGATTGGAACTGAAGGTGCTGGCCGATGTCGGGTTGCTAGGACTTCCCAATGCCGGCAAATCAACGTTGCTTGCGGCCGTTTCGAACGCTCGACCGAAGGTCGCCGACTATCCGTTCACGACCCTGCATCCGCACCTGGGTGTCGTTCGCGTCGGCGCCGACCGCAGTTTCGTAATGGCCGATATTCCGGGCCTGATCGAGGGCGCTGCGGAGGGCGCTGGCCTGGGCCATCGTTTCCTTCGTCACCTCAGTCGCACCCGACTGCTGCTGCACGTAATTGACTGCGCACCTGGCGATCCCGACGTTGAACCTGTTAGACAAGCGCGGGCACTGACAAGGGAACTGAAGAAGTTTGACCCTGCCCTCTGGCGCAGACCGCGCTGGATCGTATTCAACAAGATTGACCTGGTGAGTCCCGACATGCGTGAGCAGTTGGCGGCGGAGTTTCGCCGCCGGCTGCGCACCAAGGCGCCGATGTTTTTCGTTTCGGCAGCCACGCGCGAGGGCTGTGGGGAATTGATGTCGGCGGTGCAGCGGCATCTGTCCGACCGCGCTGACAAACCGGGCGCGGCAGCTGACGCAGGTCGACGCAGGGACGAAGCGGAGGTGTTTTCGTGAATCCGGCGGTCGTCGCTTGCGCGCGCCGGGTCGTGATAAAGGTCGGCAGCAGCCTGGTGACCGACGACGGTCGTGGGCTCGACCGGGCGGCAATCGCGCGCTGGGCCGAACAAATCGCGGCGTTGCGAGCCGGTGGAAAGCAGGTGTTGCTCGTGTCCAGCGGCGCCAGTGCCGAAGGTATGCAGCGGCTCGGCTGGACCCGGCGGCCGCGTGAAGTGCATGAATTGCAGGCGGCAGCAGCCGTCGGTCAGATGGGCTTGGCTCAGGCCTACGAAAGCAGCTTCGCCGAGCGGGGCATTCGTACGGCACAGGTTCTGCTGACCCACGCGGATCTGGCCGACCGCGTCCGCTATCTGAATGGTCGCTCGACGCTGTTCACGCTGCTGTCGCTTGGTGTCGTGCCCGTGATCAACGAAAACGACACGGTGGTGACCGACGAGATCAAGTTTGGTGACAACGACACGCTTGCGGCGTTGACGGCGAATCTCGTCGAAGCTGACGTTCTGGTCATCCTGACCGACCAGGCCGGCCTTTACAGTGCCGACCCGCGACGCGATCCGGCCGCGACGCTGCTGCAGGAGGTCAAGGCGGGTGATCCGCAACTGGAGGCCATCGCCGGCGGGGCGGGAAGCCAGTTCGCGAGGGGCGGCATGATCACCAAGGTCAGGGCAGCCCAGCGCGCCGCACGCAGCGGCGCACATACCGTGATCGCCAGCGGGCGCGAAACTGACGTTCTCGTTCGGCTGGCGAATGGTGAAAGACTCGGAACCCAGTTCGTCGCGTCGACCGCGGTACTGACCGCGCGCAAGCAGTGGCTGGCCGATCACCTGCAAGTCAAGGGATCGGTACTGATCGACGCCGGTGCGGTGCGCGCGCTGGCCGCTGAACGCAAGAGCCTGCTCCCGATCGGTGTGCTCGAAGTGCTCGGCAATTTCTCGCGCGGCGACGTCATCAGTTGCGTCGGGCCCGACCGGCGCGAGGTTGCACGAGGCCTCGTCAATTACAGCAGCGATCAGGCGCGCCGCATCGCTCGCCGTCCGAGCTCAGAGATCGAGACCGTTCTCGGCTTTGTCGAGGAACGCGAACTGATCCACCGCGACAACCTGGTCGTCCTGTGAGCGTCACGCCGTCGGCGGGGTCGAGCCGCCGTCGGACAGGCTGCCTCCGACGGCTGCCTCCTCCACCGCAGGCGGGGCCGCTTGCCGCTCACTGGCACGGCGCGGGTGCGGCCCGCTTGAATGGCGCCGCGACGAGCGGAAAACGTGGCGGGACAGTTCCGACAGCGCCTGCTGGTAAACGCCTCGCTTGAACTCGACCACGGCGTCCATCGGCACCCAGTACGAGTGCCATCGCCAGGCGTCGAACTCCGGTTTCTCCGAACGGCGCAGGCAGACATCGCAGTCGCGTGCGATCAGCCGCAGCAAGAACCAGATCTGCTTCTGGCCGCGATAGTTGCCGCGCAGCTCGCGCCGCATCCACTGCTCGGGGACCTCGTAGCGCAACCAGTCACGGGTGCGGGCAATGACCTTGACCTGATGCGAGCGCAGGCCGATCTCTTCATACAACTCACGGAACATGGCCTGTTCCGGAGATTCGCCGTACTTGATGCCGCCCTGCGGGAACTGCCAGGAATGCTGTCTTACACGCTTGCCCCAGAAAACCTCGTTGCGCGTGTTTAGCAGAATGATGCCGACATTCGGGCGGTAGCCTTCCTTGTCCAGCATTCAAACACCTGAAGCCTTATCATCTCGCCGCATTATAGGTCTGCGGTCTCCGTGCGCGTGCGCGGATTCTTGCTGCGATGCGCGCAACCAGGTTTTTCATCTCCACGCTGAAGGAAGCGCCGTCGGATGCCGAGGTGATCAGCCATCGGCTGATGGTGCGCGCCGGGATGATCAAGAAGCTGGCTGCCGGTATCTACAGTTACTTGCCGGTCGGCCTGCGCTCGATCCGCAAGATCGAGCAGATCGTTCGCGAGGAGATGAATCGCGCCGGTGCCGTCGAACTGCTGATGCCGGTGGTGCAGCCTGCGGAGCTGTGGATGGAATCCGGCCGCTGGTACAAGATGGGGCCGGAACTGGCGCGCCTGAAGGACCGTCACGAGCGCGATTTCGTGATCCAGCCGACCTCGGAAGAGGTCATCGCCGACATCGTTCGCGAGCAGCTCAGGAGCTACAAGCAGCTGCCGGTGAACTTCTATCACATCCAGACCAAGTTCCGTGACGAGCGCCGGCCGCGCTTCGGACTGATGCGCGGCCGCGAGTTCACGATGAAGGACGCTTACTCGTTCGATCGCGACGACGCCGGCGGGATGAAGAGCTACCAGGCGATGTACGACGCCTACGAGCGCATCTTCAGTCGCATGGGGCTGAGGTTCCGCGCGGTGGCGGCTGATACCGGCAATATCGGCGGCAAAGCGAGCCACGAATTCCAGGTGATCGCCGACACCGGCGAGGACGCCATCGCCTATTGCCCGACGTCCGACTACGCCGCCAACATCGAGATGGCGGAGGCTGTCGCACTGATCGACCGCCGGCAGGTTCTTGTATCATGACCTATTTTAAAGACCTTGAACCCATCAACTATTTTTCAGGGACGGATCATGACCCCTTTTTAGCGATAGGCTGGCTTGAAAAGGATGAAGAGTACAAT
>JBFGOX010000001.1:0-32606 GCA_041565015.1 Burkholderiaceae bacterium | reverse complement strand
ATACAACTCGATGTCTCGGATGCGCGGCGCGCCGATGCCGCCGGCGCCGACCTGCTGCTGCGCGTTTTGAAGGCGTTCAAGAAGTCACAACGCGAATTGACGGTGGTCGGGGCGGCGTCGCTCGCCGAAGTGCTTTCGCGCTCGATCGAATCCGGCCGGCGCGATGCTTCCGATGCGCTTTGGATGCTGCTGCTGGAATTGCAACGCATGCTCGGCCGGCAGGAGGAATTCGAGGAAACCGCGATCCAGTACTGCATCACCTTCGAAGTCTCGCCGCCGTCCTGGGAGGCGGCCCCGGCGAACCTCAAGGTCGCGGCGGCATCGGCTTCGGCCGGCGTTGCGGCCGCGCCCGCGGTGGCGTCGCCGTTCGAACTGCGTGGTGTGGTCGACGG
The DNA here is from genome assembly GCA_041565015.1 of Burkholderiaceae bacterium. GTDB lineage: Bacteria > Pseudomonadota > Gammaproteobacteria > Burkholderiales > Burkholderiaceae_F > JADJWR01. The sequence continues at coordinate 32,214 of JBFGOX010000001.1, read as the reverse complement.
CGAGGGCGAACCGCATTTCGGCCGGATCATCTCCGCGTCGCGCAACCAACCGAAGGTCGTGATCGACTGCAATCAGCTGCGACGGCTGGCGTTTTCCGCCGGTTCGGCGCTGATCGGAACCCTGCGCAAGATCCAGCAAGGCGGATCACAGGTTGAACTGCACAACGTCAATGCGCTGATCGCTGCGCTGCTCAACCTGCTGGGCGTCACCTCGCTCGTCCCCGTGCTGCCGCGTCGCGGTTGATTGTGCGCGGGGCGGTTGAAACCCGCGCCGACGCCCCCAGATCCCGCTCATGGAAATGTTCCACGGAACGACCATCGTCAGTGCGCGACGTGGCGCTCGGGTCGCAATGGGTGGCGACGGCCAGGTCACTCTCGGCAATATCGTCGTCAAGCAGACGGCGCGCAAGGTGCGCCGCCTTTACCACGACCGCATCCTTGCCGGTTTCGCCGGGGCCACGGCCGATGCTTTCACGCTGTTTGAGCGCTTCGAGGCCAAGCTCGAAAAGCACCAGGGCAATTTGCTGCGCTCGGCGGTCGAACTGGCCAAGGACTGGCGTACCGATCGCATCCTGCGCCGGCTGGAGGCGATGCTGGCGGTCGCCGATCGCGAAACGTCGCTGATCATCACCGGCAACGGCGACGTGCTCGAACCCGAACACGGTCTGATCGCCATCGGCTCTGGCGGCCCGTATGCGCAGGCGGCGGCACGGGCGCTGCTCGACAATACCGAACTGCCACCGGTCGAAATCGTCGGCAAGGCGCTGGCCATCGCCGGTGACCTGTGCATCTACACCAACCAGTCGCACACGATCGAGTCGATCGACTAGGAACGGTGAGTGTCTTGTCGTGGATTTTTCCTTGCGAGCCGCCGCCGAGCCGCCTCAAGGCGGCTCGCCTAAATTGAGCACTTTGCGTGCACGTGCGACTGCGCAGCGGTCGCGTACACGCAAAGCGAATGCACCATGATGACCCCCCGCGAAATCGTTCACGAACTGAACAAGAACATCATCGGCCAGGATCGCGCCAAGCGCGCGGTGGCCATTGCCCTGCGCAACCGCTGGCGCCGGCAGCATGTCGACGAGCCGCTGCGCAGTGAGATCACGCCGAAGAACATCCTGATGATCGGTCCGACTGGCGTCGGCAAGACCGAGATCGCTCGCCGTCTGGCGCGCTTGGCCGATGCGCCGTTTATCAAGATCGAGGCGACCAAGTTCACCGAAGTCGGCTACGTCGGCCGCGACGTGGACTCGATCATTCGTGATCTGGTCGATACTGCCGTGAAGCAGACGCGCGAAGCGGAAATGAAGAAGATGCGCGCGCGCGCCGAGGATGCTGCCGAAGACCGCATCCTCGACGTGCTGGTGCCACTGCCGATGGGCGAAGCGCAGCGCCGCGACGACGAAGGCGCCGCACGCCAGAAGTTCCGCAAGAAACTGCGCGAAGGCCAGCTCGACGACACCGAGATCGAGATCGAGATCGCGCAGCCGGCGCCGACGATGGAGGTGATGGCGCCGCCGGGCATGGAAGATCTGACGCAGCAGATCCAGTCAATGTTCGCCAATCTCGGTCAGGGCAGGCGACGCAGCCGCAAGCTGCGCGTGCGCGAGGCGTTCAAGCTGCTGGTCGACGAGGAGGCCGCCAAGCTGGTCAACGAGGAAGAACTGAAGTCGCGCGCCCTGGCGAGCGTCGAGCAGAATGGCATCGTTTTCCTCGACGAAATCGACAAGATCGCCGCCCGCTCCGAGGTCGGCGGTGCCGACGTTTCACGGCAGGGCGTGCAGCGTGATCTGCTACCGCTGGTCGAAGGTACGACGGTGAACACCAAGTACGGAATGGTGAAGACTGATCACATCCTGTTCATCGCCTCGGGCGCATTCCACTACGCCAAGCCGTCGGACCTGGTGCCCGAACTGCAAGGTCGTTTCCCGATCCGGGTCGAGCTCGATTCGCTGTCGGTGCAGGATTTCGAACAGATCCTGACCGGCACCGACGCCTGCCTGACGCGGCAGTACGAATCCCTGCTTGCGACCGACGATGTGCGGCTCGATTTCACGGGCGAGGGGATCCGGCGCCTGGCCGAAATCGCCTACTCGGTCAACGAGAGGACTGAAAACATCGGTGCCCGGCGCCTGTACACCGTGATGGAACGGCTGCTCGAGGAGATCTCGTTCGATGCCGGCAGCGGGCAGCGGCGCGAGATCACGATCGACGCCGCCTACGTCAATGCTCGGCTTGCCGATCTTTCGCGCAACGAGGATCTGGCCCGCTACGTGTTGTAGGCGAGCCATTGGGGCCGGCCGGTGTCGATTCCGCCGGCCGACGTCATTGCGCTCACGCGAGTTCGCTAGCGCGGTATTCACCGGCCTTGGCCAACGTGTCGTTGACCGCGGCCAGCGAAATCTGCGCATCCGGTGAAAAGACCGCACGTGGCGGCGCAAGCGTGACGGTGACGCCGGGGTCGAGGGCGCGCAACGCCTTGGCGACGCGGTTGACGCAGCCACCGCAGTGCATTCCCGAAATTTCCAGTTCGTTTGCCATACGTCCTGCCTCCGTCCAGAGTCGCTATCTTAGTTCCGTGTGAGGGCGGCGACGGGGCGCCGTGGAGTGCTCGGCAAGTCGCGCTTGCTAGACTTTGAGCGCTTCTTCCTCGAAGCGCGCGACGGGATTCAACGGGATTCGCCTCAATGCAACGTCTTCAGATCACGCCGGACATCAAGGCCGACATTCTGTCCGAGGCGCTACCCTACATTCGCCGCTTCCACGGCAAGACCATCGTCGTCAAATACGGCGGCAACGCGATGGTCGACCAGAAGCTGAAGGAAAGCTTTGCGCACGATGTCGTGCTGCTCAAGCTCGTCGGCATGAACCCGGTGGTTGTCCATGGCGGCGGACCGCAGATCGACGAGGCGCTCGAACGGGTCGGCAAGAAGCCGCAATTCATCCAGGGAATGCGCGTGACGGATACCGAGACGATGGAAATCGTCGAATGGGTGCTGGCCGGCGAGGTGCAGGGGGAGCTGGTGATGATGATCAACAGCTTCGGCGGCCAGGCGGTCGGCCTCACGGGCAAGGACGGCGCGCTGATCCGAGCCCGCAAGCTGCGCATGCTGGACAAGGATGACCCGACGAAGAGCCATGACATCGGTCATGTCGGCGAGATCGAGGCCATCAGTCCAGCGGTGGTCAAGGCGCTGCAGGACGATGCGTTTATCCCGGTGATCTCGCCGATCGGTTTCGGCGAAGACGGCACGACCTACAACATCAACGCTGACGTCGTGGCAGGGAAGATCGCCGAAATCCTGAAGGCCGAGAAGCTTGTGATGCTCACCAACACGCCTGGCGTGCTCGACAAGAACGGCAAGTTGCTGACGGGGCTGACGTCCCGTCAGATCGATGAACTTTTTGCCGACGGGACGATTTCCGGTGGCATGCTGCCGAAGATCGCTTCGGCGCTGGAGGCGGCCAAGAGCGGCGTGAACGCTGTGCACGTCATCGACGGCCGAGTCGATCACTGCCTGCTGCTTGAAATCCTCACCGACGCCGGCGTCGGCACGATGATCAAGAGCCACTGAACCCCGTGGACTCCGCGCCTGCCCGGCGCACACTTGCGCACCTTCGCTGCAATTGAACTCAGGTCGCCCGCGAACAATTTCGGCCGCTATGCACGCACGGCCCGAACGGCCGCGTGCGCGGCGGCCGCCGCCAGTCTGGTTCTTCGACCTCGACAACACGCTGCACGATGCCTCGCATGCGATGTTCGGCGCCATCAACGGTCGCATGACCGACTATGTCGAGCAGTACCTCAAGGTGGGCCGCGAGCAGGCGAACCTGCTCCGCCTGACGTATTGGCGACGATATGGCGCAACGATGCTTGGGCTGATGCGCCATCATGCGGTCGACCCGCACCATTTTCTGCGTGAAACCCACGATTTCGATATCGCCGGACTACTGCGCGCCGAACGCGGGCTGGCGCGACTGTTCGCCCGTCTGCCCGGTCGCAAGGTGCTGTTGACCAACGCGCCCGACGCCTATGCGGCAGTGATCCTGCGCGAACTGGGTCTGCATCGGCGCGTGGGGGCGAGGTACGCCATCGAGAAGATGCGCGTACATGGCACATTCCGGCCCAAACCCTCCCGCGGCATGCTCCGGCACGTGCTGGCCCGTGAACGCGTGCCGGGGGCAGCCGCGATCCTCGTCGAGGACAGTGCCGTCAACCTGCGCGCTGCGCGCGCAGTCGGTTTTCGTACCGTGCTGGTGACTCGTAGTTCCGCAAAATCCGGCAACCTGCGCGCCGCATACGTCGGGCTGCGCGTACGTTCTGTGCGCGAACTGCCGCGTGCGTGGGAGCGCCTGCGGCGCTGAGCCCGTCCTGGCGCCCCGGTAAGCTGTCGATCGCCAATCTTTTCTGCATACGGAGCCATCCATGGCTGCTCGCCCCGGCCTCATTCGACGGTTTTTCGGCTTTGCCTGGGACACGGTCAATTTTCTTCGCCGACTGCTGCTGAACCTGCTGTTCCTGGCGATCGTTGCCCTGCTGGTGGTTGCCTGGCTCTTCGAAGAGCGCACGCCGACGCTCGAGGACAACACCGCGCTGGTGCTCGATATCAAAGGGCCGATCGTCGAGCAGCGCACTGGAACGTCGTCGAACCTGTTGTTCGTGCAGGCGCTCGCCGACCGCGAACGGGAAACGCAGTTGCGCGACCTCCTTGAAGCGCTCGACGGCGCGGCGAACGACCCGAAGATCGGCCGCATCGTCCTGCTGCTTGATGATTTCCAGGGCGCCGGACTGGCAACACTGCGCGAGGTCGCCGCGGCACTCGAACGGTTCAAGGCGGGCGGCAAGCAGGTCGTCGCCTGGGGATCGGCCTTCGATCAGCGCCGCTACTTCATCGCCGCGCACGCCAACGAGGTGATGCTGCACCCTTTTGGCCGCGTGCTTGTCCAGGGCTTCGGCGGCTACCGCAACTACTACCGCGATGCCCTTGATGCGATCGGCGTGACGGTCAATGTATTCAAAGTCGGCGAGTACAAAAGCTTCGCCGAACCGTTCACGCAGAACGAGCCGTCGGAGGCGGCGCGTCGCGACGAAGCCGCATTGCTCAATGATCTCTGGGAGCAGTATGTCGATGGCATCGAACTGGCACGCAGTCTGCCGACCGGCAGCATTGCCCAGCTGATCGCCGAATTGCCCCAACGCTTTGCCGCCGTTAACGGCAACCCGGCCAAGCTGGCGCTTGAAAACAAGCTTGTCGACCGATTGATGACCCGCGACGAGCTGCGGGCACTGATGGTCGAACGCGGTGCGGCCGACGCGACCAAGAAATCTTTCCGGCAAGTCTCGCTGCCCGCGTACCTGGCCACACTGGAAAGACGCGAGCGCGGCGACGCGGTGGGCGTCGTCGTGGCGACCGGCGAGATCCTCGATGGCGAGCAACCGCAAGGTCTGGTCGGTGGGCGATCCACCGCCGAACTGCTTCGCCGCGCGCGTGAGGACACCACGATCAAGGCGGTTCTCTTGCGCGTCGACTCACCCGGAGGCACCGTATTCGGCGCCGAACTGATCCGGCGTGAAATGGAACTCACGCAGCTAGCAGGCAAGCCGGTTTTGGTGTCGATTGGCGACGTGGCCGCTTCGGGCGGTTACTGGATCTCGATGTCGGCCGACGAAGTGATTGCCGATCCGGCCGCGATCACCGGATCGATCGGCGTCATCGCCCTTATTCCAACGGCGCATCGAGCCTGGGAAAAGCTGTCGCTGCACACCCACGGCATGACGACGACCTGGCTGGCTGGTGCGCTCGACCCGCGCCGTCCGCTCGATCCGCGCGTGCGCGATCTGCTACAGAACGGCGTGCAGCACACCTACCGGGAGTTTGTCGGCCGTGCTGCCGCTGCGCGCAACATCGCTGTGGGCAAGATGGACGAACTGGCACAGGGCCGCGTTTGGACCGGACGCCAGGCGTTCGAGCAGAAACTCGTCGATCGGCTCGGCACTTACCATGAGGCCCTGAATGCGGCAGCCAAACGCGGTGGCCTCGCGGACAATTTCCGCGTTGTCTACGTCGAGCGCGAGCCGCGCGGCATCGACCGGCTGCTCGGCGTCATCCTCGGCCACGAATCGGCGACTCTGAGCACGGCGCTGTCAGCGCTGCTGCCGGTCGCCGATGTGGTTCCCGACGTCCTGCGGTCGATTCGGGGCGACATGCGCTGGCTGCGCGAAGCGGTCCGTGACCCCTTATCGCCGCAGGCGCATTGCCTATGTTCTGCCGATAGCCTGCTCGGAACGGATTGACGGCCGCCGGCAAAGGATCGGCGGTCGGTCCGCCTTGCCGCTGGCACATTATTGCGAGCGCAGTATCCACAAGGCCTAATACGACAGTAACTCCCCACGTCGCTGGCGCTTTCGGCCAGAATTGAGTCACTTATTCCGGTTGCCGTCGAGGTCATCGAGCATGAGTCAGCGCTGTCAGGTTAGTCGCGGTCGTACGCGGTTTCCGCACCGCCAGGCGCATGCCTCGGTCCTCGCCGCTTACGCAGGATGAAGATGGAATATGTCAGCGCTTTGAGCGAATCCACGCGGCGCAAGCCCGGCGCGCGACGTTTGCAGATCCTGCAGACGTTGGCGACCATGCTTGAGGACCCGAAGGGCGAGAAGGTCACCACTGCCGCGCTGGCCGAACGGCTTTCGGTTTCGGAGGCGGCGCTTTACCGCCACTTCGCCAGCAAGGCGCAGATGTTCGAGGGCCTGATCGAATTCATCGAGACGACGATCTTCGGTCTGATCAACGATATCGCCGAGCGCGAGCCGTCTGGACTGAAGCAGGCCCGCAGCACGGTACTCATGCTGCTCGATTTTTCGCAGACGAATCGGGGCATGACGCGGGTGCTGATCGGCGATGCGCTGGTCAACGAAAACGAGCGGCTGCAGGAGCGCATGAACCAGTTGTTCGAGCGCATCGAGTCGTCGCTGAAGCAAAGCTTTCGACTTGCGGTTTCCGAAAACGAACTGCCGGCAGAATTCGACGCGGCGGCGCGCGCCGCCTTGATCGTCGCCTACGTGATCGGGCGCTGGCACCGCTTCGCCAAGAGCGGCTTCAGAAAGCTGCCTTCAGACGGCGTCGAAGCGCAGTTGCTGGCGCTGCTGGTCTAGCTCCCGAATCCCGCAGTTCAGCGCAGAAGCCGCCAGGCCTGGCGCGCGGCAAGGATGGCCGTCGCGATCAGCACCGTGAACGCAATCAGAGACAAATGCGGGATCGCTAGGCCAAAAAACGTCCAGTCCACCGCCAGGCAGTCGCCCTCGCCCGCAAACAGCTTCGGCAGCCAGACCGCGAGCGGAAAGTCCTCGTGGAACCACTGGAACGGCCGGCCGCAGGACAGAGACTCAGGCGGAAACGCCAGAATCCAGCTATGCCAGCCGGCCACACCGGCTCCGGCGAACGCTATGACGAGCGCGAGCGCCGTAGCCATAAGCTGACCACGCGCTTGCGCAGCCAGCAGGCCGAGACCGGCCGCGATGCCGACGCCGATGATCGCCACGCGCTGCAGCACGCATAGCGGGCACGGTTCCAGCCGCAGGACATGCTGGAAATAAAGTGCCCCGACCATCGAAAGAACGACGATCGCGACGATCAGCCCCAGCCAAAGCTTCGGGCTAGCGGGTCGCCTCGGCTGCGATGTCGGATTCAGGGCCGTATTCATCAAAAGCTTGATCCGCCTGCTCAGTGCGCACCCGGCTTCGATTTCAGCCTTTGCCAGCGCGGCGGCCACACACCGCGCAGTGCGGGTCACGCTCGAATCGTACCGTGCGCACGTCCATCGTCAGCGCATCGAGCAACAGCAGGCGGCCGCTGGAGGCCGCTCCGGTCTGCGCGACCAGCTTCAGCGCTTCGGCTGCCTGCATCGTGCCGATGATTCCAGTCACTGGTGCGAACACGCCCATCACGGCACACAGCTCATCCTGACCGTCGCCCTCCGGAAACAGACAAGCGTAGCAAGGCGACTCGGGTTGGCGAAAGTCGAAGACGGCCAGTTGGCCGTCGAAGCGGACCGCAGCGCCTGAAACCAGCGGCGTACCTCGAGCCACGCAGGCCCGATTGATCGCGTGACGAGTGGCGAAGTTGTCGGTGCAGTCCAGCACGACGTCGATGCCTGCCAGCAGCGCCGGCAGCGATTCGTCGCCGACGCGGTCTGTCACCACCCTGCCGGCCACCTGCGGATTGAGCGCGGCGATCGTCTGCAGGCCCGACTCGGCCTTATTGACGCCGATACGGTCGGACGTATGCAGGATCTGTCGCTGCAGGTTGGTCAGATCGACGGCGTCGTTGTCGACCAGCGTCAGGCGACCGACGCCGGCCGAGGCCAGATAAAACGACGCCGGCGAGCCGAGTCCGCCAGCACCGACCACAAGCGCGGAGGCGCAACGGATCCGTTCCTGACCCTCGATGCCGATTTCCTGCAGCAGGATGTGCCGCGAGTAGCGCAGCAGTTCGTCGTCATTCATCTGGACGCTCCCGCGCAAAAGCCGTCGACCTACGCCTGGCGACGACTCGTCGCGCAACGGAGCGGAAACTGGTGCGAATCCTTATCCGGCCTGCGACACGGCGGGCTGTCTACCGCGGCGCTGCCGAGGTCGCCGCAACGTTTTCGGCCTTTTTCTGCGCTTCGACCGGCAAGCCTTTAAGGTGATTGAGCGCCTGCTTCAACTGGAAGTCATCGCTCGAACCGAATTCATAGCGTTTCGGTGCGGTCGAACGCGGATCGGACGGCGTTGCCGACTGCGAATCGGTCGCGGCACCGGCCTTGTCCTCCGCAGATTTCTTCGGATCCTCAAGATGCCGTGCGAGATCGGCCTCACGGATCTGCAGTCCGGCGAAACTGCCTTGCGCCGTGTCGTCGACGAGAAGGTCGGGCTCGATCCCCTTGGCCTGAATGGAGCGACCACTTGGCGTGAAGTACCGTGCCGTGGTCAGCTTGATTGCCGCCGGTCTATCGCTGTCGGTTCGCAGCGGAATGATTGTCTGCACTGAACCTTTGCCAAAGGTCTGGGTACCGATCACCGTCGCGCGTTTGTGGTCCTGCAGGGCACCGGCGACGATTTCCGACGCCGAGGCACTGGCGTTGTTAACCAGCACCACCATCGGCACCGCCTTCACATCCTTCGGCAGTCGCGCCAGCGCATCGTCGCCGCGGCCGCGCTGATAGTCCTCGGGGGCGGCGATAAAGCGCCGCTTGGCGTCGCTCATCCGGCCATCAGTCGACACCACCAGCGCACGTTTGGGCAGGAAAGCTGCCGATACGCCGATCGCGGAGTGCAGCAAACCACCCGGATCGTTGCGCAGATCGAGCACCAGGCCCTTCACCGGTCCGGATTTGTACAGATCGTTCAAATGCCTGGCCAAGTCTTCGACCGTGCGCTCCTGAAACTGCGAAACGCGCACGAACGCGTAACCGGGTTCGACGATCCGGCTGCGCACGGACTGGGTCCGGATCAGATCGCGCACCAGCTTGAATTCGAGCGGCTTGACCTCGCCCTTGCGCACCACCGTCAGCGTCACCGAGGTGCCCTTCTTGCCGCGCATCAGCTTCACGCACTCCGACAACGGCAGGCCGCGCGTCAACGTCTCATCGATCTTGATGATCAAATCACCGGCCTTGATGCCGGCGCGAAAGGCCGGCGTATCGTCGATCGGCGCCACCACGCGGACCGCGCCGTCCTCCGGCGCCACCTCGATTCCGAGGCCGCCGAACTCGCCCTGAGTGCTGGTTTGCAGGTCGCGAAATGCATCCGCGTCGAGGAAGGCCGAATGCGGGTCAAGCCCGGTGAGCATGCCGGAGATCGCTTCCTGGATCAGCTTGCGATCCTCTACGGGCTCGACGTAATGGTTCTTGATCGCGCCAAAGACATCGGTCAGCTGGCGAATTTCCTCGAGCGGGATCGCGCCACGGCTGTCGCGGAAGGCATAGGCTGAAATACCCAGGCTGACCGCGACGCCGGCAAACGCACCGACGCTGATCAGGGCGAAAGTCCGCAAACGTCCGCTCATGGAACCTCCGGAGACGGGGTGTGGCGCACGCATTTTCCCTTAACCGCCAACATGCGATCAGCGTGCCTGCGCCCACTGCAGCGGGTCGATCGGTCGACCCTTGAAACGCAGTTCAAAGTATAGGCCTGCCTCGACCGCTCCACCCGTGTTTCCGACCGTGGCGACCGGCTCCCCGGCGCCCACCCTATCGCCGACATTGGCAAGCAGTGATTCATTGTTTCCGTAAACGGACAGAAAGCCGTCACCGTGATCCAGGATCAGCAGATTGCCGAACCCGCGCAGCCAGTCGGCGAAAACCACCCGACCGGCGGCCACGGCGCGCACGTCGGCGCCGGCCGCCGCGCGGATGAGCACGCCCTTCCAGGTCGGCGCGTCCACCCGCGCCTCGGTCGGACGCGGGCTGCCGAAGCGCGCGACGATCTCACCGCGGACCGGCAGCGCGAGCTTGCCGCGCTGCCGCGCAAACTCGCTGTCGCCCGGCACATCGACGATCGCCGGCTCCGCGCTGCGTGCTGCTCTGCCCGAGAGCGGCGCCTCCTGCCTTGGCCGGCGCGCCTGTTCGGCAAGCAGGCGCTCGATCTCGCCAATCAGCGACGCCAGCCGGTTCTCATCACGCTGCAGCGCCTCGAGCGAACGGCGCTGCGCAACGACCTGTTTGCCGAGCTTTTCCAGCGTGCGCGCCCGTGCCGTCTGCTGCTTGAGCAACTCGGCACGGTTGCGCTGCTCGTCATCGGCCAGCGCCGCCAGTTCGATCTGCTTGACCTCGGAGTCAGCCTGAAGCTCGGCCACTTCCTCGCCATGCAGACGCAGTTGGCCCAGCGTGCGTGCGCGGCTACGGGCGGCGTAGTCCAGATACTCCTTTTCGCGCTGCAACTGCCCGGGGGAGTCGCCGTCGATGAGCCGCTGCAACGGGCTGGCTCGCGATAGCACGAACTGCCCGCGCAAGACCAGCGTCAGCGCGCGCTCCTCGTCGCCACGCCTCAGACCGAGCGCCCGGCTGCGCGCCGCCAGCGCATCGATCTCCTGCTGCACCTGACGGCGTTCCGCCGCCAGTTCGCGCAACCTGCGATTGACATCCGAAATCGCCGCCTCCGATTCGCGCAGCGCGTCCGCGGCCTCGGCGCGCGAGGCCTCGGACCTGCTCACCTGCTGCCGCAGACGCATCAGTTGCTGCTGCAGCCGGCGCTGTTCGGAACGCAGCTGCTGTTGTCTTTGCGGACTCGCCTTCGCCGCCGCCTTGTCCTTGGCGGCGTCGGCCGCCGGCGCGAACGCCACCAATGGCACACAAGCCGCCAGCGCCAGCGAACAGACGGCGGCTCGCGCTCGTTGCGATGGCGAGTCGGTCAAGACTATTTCTTCGCCTTGCCTTGCGCGGCAACCGCCGCCATGGCGCGGGCTACCTCATCCGGATCGCCAAGGTAGTAGCTGCGGATGGGCTGGAGCTTGTCGTCGAGTTCGTAGACGAGCGGTCGCGCGGTCGGGATGTTCAGACCGACGATGTCGTCGTCGGAAATCTTGTCGAGGTATTTGACCAGAGCACGCAGCGAATTGCCGTGCGCCGCGACCAGCACGCGCCGGCCGCGTCCGATGGCCGGAGCGATCGAATCGTTCCAGAAGGGCAGCACACGCGCCACCGTGTCCTTCAGACACTCGGTCGCCGGAACCTCGCTCGGTTTCAGATGCTTGTAACGCGGATCGTTGCCAGCCCAGCGCGGGTCATCCGCGGTGAGCGGGTCCGGCGCGATCGCATAGGCGCGACGCCACGCCAAAACCTGCTTTTCGCCGAACTTGGCGGCCGTTTCCGCCTTGTTCAGGCCCTGCAGCGCGCCGTAGTGACGCTCGTTCAGCCGCCACGAATGCACGACCGGCAACCACATCAGGTCGAGCGCATCGAGCGCCAGCCACAAGGTTCGTATTGCCCGCTTGAGGACCGACGTGTAGGCGATGTCGAAACCATAGCCCTCGCGCTGGAGCAGCTCGCCGGCCGCCCGCGCCTCGCGGATCCCGGCCTCGGTCAGGTCGACGTCGGTCCAGCCGGTAAAGCGGTTTTCGAGGTTCCACTGGCTCTCGCCATGGCGCAGCAGCACGAGCTTGTACATGTCGACGCCTTAAGGTAGGTGAACAGGACGCTCATTTTATAATTTCATTCCTTTGCCGCCGTCGGGAGCGTCCGTGCAGTTCTTCATCGATAACGCACTGCTGATTGTGGTCGCCTTCGTCAGCGGCGGCATGCTGCTATGGCCGCTGCTGCGCGCCCGCGCCGGCGGCCCGGCGCTGACCACTCTGCAGGCGACGCAGCTGATCAACAGCAAGCACGCGCAGGTCGTCGACATACGCGATGGCACCGAATTTGCGCGGGGGTCGCTGCCAAACGCGCGCAACATCCCGCTCGCCGAACTGGCCGCCCGCGCGGGCAAGGAACTCAAGAAGGACCGGCCGGTGATCGTGCTGTGCAATGCCGGCAATATCGCCGGTCGCGCGGCTGCGCAGCTGCGTGCCGCCGGCGTGGCCGAGGTTTACGTGCTCGCCGGCGGAATCAACGCCTGGCGCGAGGCCGGCCTGCCGCTGAAGGCCTGATCGCACGACCACTCGCCACTTATCGAGCATCTGCGATGTCCGCTACTGTCATGATGTACCGAACGGCGACCTGCCCTTACTGCGAGCGCGCCGAAGCGCTCCTGAAGGCACGCGGCGTCACGCAAATCCAGACCATTCGGGTCGACCTCGAGCCGGAGCGGCGCGTCGAGATGGTCGAAAAGACGGGCAGGCGAACGGTGCCGCAGATCTTCATCGGCGACGCCCACGTCGGCGGTTACGACGATCTGGCGGAACTCGATCGCGAAGGTCGGCTCATCGCGATGCTCGCCAGCTGAAGGGCAAGTTTTTCTTTCTAACCAGGGGATCTCATGGCAGAAACCAACGACGCTGGCCAGTCGGCCGGCGGCAACTCGCAGGGCGGCGCACAGGGGCCGGTATTCCAGTTACAGCGCTGCTACCTGAAGGACGCGTCGCTGGAGCTGCCCAACGCCCCGCGAATCTTTCTCGAGCAGCAGTCGCCGAACATCGACGTGCAGCTCGAGGTCAGCAACAATGCAGTGCTCGAAGGTATCTACGAAGTCGTCGTCAGGGTAACGGCCACCGCCAAGGTCGGCGACAAGGTGCTGTTCCTGGTCGAAGGCAAGCAGGGCGGCATCTTTGAGATTCGCGGCATCGCCGGCGAGCAGTTCGACCCCATCGTCGGGATCGTCTGCCCGGGCATCATTTATCCGTATCTGCGCGCCAACGTCGCCGATCTGATCAGCCGCACCGGGCTGCCGCCGATTCATCTGGCCGAGATCAACTTCGAGGCGCTTTACCAGCAGCGGCTGGCGCAGCAGCAGGCGCAATCAGCCGGCGCGCCGGCGGCCACGCCGACGCAATAGGCGTCTCGACTCGGCTCCATCGCCAGGGCCGCAGGCGCCGATCGTGAACATCACCGTGCTGGGGGCCGGCGCCTGGGGAACGGCGATGGCTGCGGCTCTGGCGCCGCGCCATGCCGTGCAACTGTGGGCGCGCGATCGCGCGGCACTGGCAACACTGGCACAGCAGCGGTGCAACGAGCGCTATCTGCCTGGCATCACGCTGCCCGCGGCATTGCGCTACGCGCCGGATCTTCTTCCTGCCGTCGCGCACGCCCGCGATGGCCTGCTGCTGGTCGCCACACCGACCGCCGCGTTACGCGAACTGCTGCAACAACTGCACGACGCGACTTCGTTGCCACCGATCGTCTGGCTATGCAAGGGACTTGAGCGCGGCAGCGCGGCACTGGCGCATGAAATCGTCCGCGAAGAGATCGCCGCGCATCCGGCGGGCCCGCTTTCGGGCCCCAGCTTTGCGCAGGAAGTCGCGCAAGGTCTGCCGACTGCACTGACCGTAGCCGGTCCCGATGCCTTCTGCGCACGCGTCACCGAGGCGCTGCACGGTCCGGCGTTGCGGATTTACTCCACCGATGACGTGACCGGCGTCGAAGTCGGCGGCGCCGTGAAGAACGTGCTGGCGATCGCCACCGGCATCTGCGATGCGCTGGCGCTCGGTCACAACGCGCGCGCCGCATTGATCACGCGCGGGCTAGCCGAAATAACCCGCTTTGGCCTTGCCCTCGGCGCGTCGGCGCAGACGTTCATGGGGCTCACCGGCATCGGCGACCTCATCCTGACCTGCACAGGCGAGTTGTCGCGCAACCGGAAGGTCGGGCTGTTGCTCGGCGCAGGCACTGGGCTGGCCGACGCACTGGCGCGGGTTGGTCATGTCGCCGAAGGTGTGGGGTCGGCTGCCGCGGTCATGGCACGCGCGGCGGCGCTCGGCGTGCAAATGCCGATCACCGAAGCCGTCTGTGCCGTGCTCGACGAACGCGTGTCACCGCGGCAGGCGCTTGAAAAGCTGCTGTCGCGCGACCCGAAGCGGGAAGCGTTGCACTAGGCCCATGCGCGCCGTCTGCGTGTTCTGCGGCTCGCAGCCGGGCGAATCGCCAGGGTATGTCGAGGCCGCGCGCGCGCTCGGCGCGCTGCTGGCGGCGCGCGGCCTGACGGTCATCTACGGCGGCGGTCATGTCGGCATGATGGGCGCGCTGGCTGACAGCGCGCTGGCCGCCGGCGGCAAGGTCGTCGGCGTCATTCCCGAGCACTTGATGCGGCCGGAGGTCGCGCACCAGGGCCTGACCGAACTGCTGGTCGTCGACTCGATGCACACGCGCAAGCGCGCGATGGCCGCGCGCGCCGATGCGTTCGTTGTGCTGCCCGGCGGCTACGGCACCTTCGAAGAAATGTTCGAAATGGTCACCTGGCTGCAGCTTCGCCTGCAAGCGACTCCGGTGGGGCTCGTCAACATCGCCGGGTACTTCGACCATCTGCTGGCTTTTCTTCGCCATGCGGCGCAGCAGGGCTTCATCCGGCCACAGCACCGCGATCTGCTGATCGTCGAGCCGGATGCGGCCGGCCTGATCGATCGCCTGCAGCGGCAGAGCCTGCCCGTCACGGGCGGCGCGCTCGGCGGCCTCGACCGCGCTTGATTCGACCGCGCTTGATGCGCTGCCGCACGCGCGCCGTAATAAGCACCCAACCATCTTTTCTAACGCACCTGCGCGCGTCGCCTAAGCTCGCCAGCACCCCCCGCTAGAGAGAATCGCCCGATGCGCCTCGAGACACTCGCCGTCCACGGCGGCTACACCCCGGAATCGACCACGCGCTCGGTGGCCGTTCCGATCTACCAGACGACGTCCTACGCGTTCGATTCGGCGCAGCACGGCGCCGACCTGTTCGACCTGAAGGTCCAGGGGAACATTTACACACGAATCATGAACCCGACCAGCGAGGTTCTGGAAAAGCGCCTCGCCGCGATGGAGGGCGGTGTCGCCGGCCTGGCGCTGTCCAGCGGCATGGCTGCGATCACCTATGCCCTGCAGACGATCGCCGAGGCGGGCGACAACATCGTCGCCGCCAGCCAGCTTTACGGCGGCACCTATAACCTGCTGGCGCACACGCTGCCGCAGCAGGGCATCGAAACCCGCTTCTTCAGCCTCGATGAGCCGCAGGCGATCGGGCGGCTGTGCGACGCGAAGACGAAAGCCGTCTTCGTCGAGTCGATCGGCAATCCGTCGGGGCGCATTGCCGATATCGGCCGGTTGGCCGCTGCCGCACACGCAGCTGGCGTACCGCTGATCGTCGACAACACGGTGGCCACGCCATATCTGCTGCGTCCGTTCGAGCACGGCGCCGACATCGTCGTGCACTCGCTGACCAAGTACCTCGGCGGCCACGGCTCCACGGTCGGCGGCATCATCATCGACGGTGGCCGCTTTCCGTGGGCCGAGCACGCCGATCGGTTCCCGCGCCTGAACAGCCCCGATCCTTCTTATCACGGCGTTGTCTACACGCAGGCGCTGGGCCCGGCGGCCTATATCGGCCGCGCCCGCGTCGTGCCGTTGCGCAACACTGGCGCTGCGCTGTCGCCGTTCAACGCGTTCCTGATCCTGCAGGGCATCGAGACGCTGGCGCTGCGAATGGACCGCATCAACGACAACGCGCTGGACATCGCCCGCTTCCTGCAGGGCCAGCCCGCTGTCAGCTGGGTGCGTTACGCCGCGCTCCCATCACACCCGGATCACGCACTGGCGCAGCAGCTGTTGCGCGGCCGCGCCTCAGGCGGGCTCGCCTTCGGCATCATCGGCGGGCGCGTCGCCGGCGAACGCTTCCTCGACAGCCTGAAACTGATCACGCGACTGGTGAACATCGGCGATGCCAAGTCGCTGGCGACGCATCCGGCATCGACCACGCACCGGCAACTGGCGCCGGCCGAACTCGAAGCCGCCGGGGTTAGCGAAGACATGGTTCGCCTGTCGGTGGGCATCGAACATATAGACGATCTGCTTGCCGACATCGACCAGGCGCTGCGCGCGTCGCAGCTGCGCGTCGCTGCCTGATTCAGCCGACGGCCGCTCAGCGGCCGCCGTGGAAACCCAGCTGACGCCACGCCTCGAATACGACAACCGCCACCGCGTTCGACAGATTCAGGCTGCGGTTGCCGGGAAGCATCGGCAGCCGCAATTGCCGTTCCGGTGCAAAGCGGCTGCGCATCGCCTCGCTCAGCCCGCGGGTCTCGGCGCCGAAGACCAGCCAGTCACCGGCCGCGTAGGCGATCTCGGCGTACAGGCGGTTGCCACGCGTGGTCATCGCAAACAGCCGCCCGGGATCGGGCTGCGCGGCGGCGAGCAGGTCATCAAACCTTTCATGCACGGTAACGGTCGCGAACTCGTGATAATCGAGGCCGGCGCGACGCAGCTGCTTGTCGCTCAGGTCAAAGCCGAGCGGCTGCACCAGATGCAAGCGTGCGCCGGTGTTCGCGGCCAATCGGATCACGTTGCCGGTGTTGGGCGGGATTTCCGGCTCGACGAGGACGATGTTGAACACTTCGGATGGCGCCCGACTGGAACCGGCGTCGCGCCGCCGCCGGCTATTTCTCGCAGGCGGCCAGCTGGCTTTGCGGAAACTCCTTCTGCAGCTCCGCCAGTTGCTGCGCCAGCGCCGCGTCGACATTGCGAATCTCGAAGCGCGTTGCCTCGGTGCTCGACGGGCGCTCGGACACGCGCACGCCCTTGACGCCGCGCTGCGCCAGATCCGCGGCATGGCGCTGCGCCAGTTCCTGCTCGCGGAACGATCCAAGTGCGATACCGTTGCGCAGCGCCGAGTTCTCGCCCATCAGCACGAAGTCGCGGACGCCGCGCGTCCGAAGATCCTGCGCGGCGCGTTCGGCGTCGGCGCGCGACGCGAGCGGCGGCAGATAGACGATGAACCAGCCGGGGCCCTCGACACTGCGCGCCTTCAACCGCCCACCGAGCGCCAGCGCCTCCAGTCGCGACTGCACCTGCGCCAGCGCTGCGTCGTCGAAATCGCCGAACTCCAGGCAGGTGGGCTTGGCACTCGCGACGTTTGCACTAGGCTTTGCTGTCGTGCGCAGCGCGGCGAGTTGATCGGGCGTCAGCACGCGGACCTTTTCCGGCGCGATCTGGCGGGCGACCCGCTGCGGCTCGCGGCCGCTCTCGACCAGTGGCCCGAAAACGCCGCGCTGCCAGGCGAAAAGGGCGAGATTGACGAGCAGTAGAAGGAGAAACGCCAGCTTCATCGCGCCGCGATGGCGGTACTGGCCGGCGCCGTATCAGCGGCCAGCGCCCGCGCGCGCAGATAGACGCCGCGCAGCACCAGGTTCTCCTCGCGGATCACGCCAGGCAGCGAGGTGCCGAGGCCGACATAGGGCGACAGGTGCGCAGCGTAGCCTCCGGCAAGAACAACCAGCGGTTCGCCGTGCTCGACGCGGAAGTTGCGGACGAACCGCTCGATCAAGCCGAGCTGGCAACCGATCACGCCGGAGGCAATGGCGTCGTCGGTGTTGTCCGGATACGCGGCGAGCTGGCCTTTGGCGAACGGCAAGTTGGCCGTGCCGCGCGCCAGCCCGTCGTACATCATTCGCACGCCCGGTGCGATCGCGCCGCCGACAAACGACCCGTCCATCGTGACGCCGTCGACGGTGGTGGCAGTGCCGGCCGTCACCACCACCAGCGAACGGTCCGGGTGTGCAGCGCGGGCAGCGAGCAAGGAGTGCCAGCGGTCGACACCCAGCTGCGTGCTGTCGCGGTATCCGTTGCGCAAGGCGACGCCGTCGTGATGGAAGGACGACTGCGACTCGAACCAGTGCACCGGTAGCGCGAACGCCTTCATGACCGCCTGTTCCATCGCCCGCATCAGCACCGGCGCGGCGACGCCACAGCCGTATGCGGCCTGAACCGGTACGTTGACGCGGTCGATCCATTCGCGCGCCAGCGCGGGCATCAGTTCGGCCGGTGGCGAATTGCGAAGCGAGCCATGCGCCGGACCGACCTGCCCGTTGTCGGTCATCAACACCCACTTCATGGCCGAGTTTCCGGCATCAATGAGCAGCCAGTACATCGGCATCGTCATTCGCAATATCCGCAAAAGTCGGCAGTCCGGTCAGCGCGCCGGCCGCTCGCTACGGGGAAAGCGGCCCAAGGGCTCACGCTGCCACCCGCATCGACAGTTCGCCGCTGCTGCACACGCGCAGTCCTTCCTGGGTATCCAGCAACAACCGCCCCTCGCCGTCGACTCCGAGCGCGCGCCCGCTGGCGACACGAACGCCAAGTTCGAGCACATCGACCAGCGCGTCACGCTGGGCGAACAGCGCCATGAACCGCGGCTGCAGCGGCACGAAGCCATCATCCTCGAAAATCCGCAAAGCGTCGTCAATCGCCGCCGCAATACGGCCGATCAAGTCCTCGCGCTGCTCGATCGCGGCGGGCAAAACCTGATCGAGCGAGGCGGCCGGCTGACCGATCGAATCGCGCGTCGAAGGATCGAGGTGCACGTTGACGCCGACGCCGATCACCAAGGTGCGCCGCCCCTGCCCGTCGACGGCGAGTTCGCACAGCACTCCGCCTAATTTGCGGCCCTCGAGCAGCAGGTCGTTCGGCCATTTGAGCGTCACCGCGGCACCGGCCGCTCGCAGCGCCTCTGCGGCGCCGATCCCGCAGGCCAGCGTCGCGGCGGGGAGCCGCGCGTTAGCCACATCCGTCGGCACGGCGAGTGAAAACAGCAGCGCATTACCGGCACTCGCGTGCCAGCGCCGGCCTTGACGACCGCGTCCGGCGGTCTGCAACAACGCCGCCCGCAACGCGGGCCGCCCCGGCTGCGCGCGCCGCGCACGTTCGAGCAGATCGGCGTTGGTCGAGCCGGTCTGCTGGACGGACTCGACGTCGAAACCCCCAACGACGGCGGCGATCCGCTCGCCGATCAGCGGCAAGGCAGCCGCGGTTCGAGCCGAATCTGCGGGGCCTGTACGAGTGTGGGAAACGATGGGCACAACCACGTTCCGGGGTCGAAATTCGGCGCCGTCTTCGCCGGATTGTTCGAACGGCGCCTCGCAATGCAGCCGTGGAAATTTACCATTGGCAGGGATTCTGCCTATTTTCCACACGACCCGAGCATCGTCGCCTACCCTTATTCACGTGTCCGTGCTGCCGTCCCCACCCATCAGCCCGCAGCCGACCGGCGCTCGCGTCGAAACGGTTGCGCGACGCGCCTCGCCGCTGGCCCGCGCCGCGCTGTTCACATACACGGTGCTGCTCGTCTACGGCTCTCTGGTGCCCTGGCAGAGATGGCGTTCGCTCGGCGTCAGTCCTTTCGCATACCTGTTCGCGCCCTGGCCCGCGTTCGTCACCGGCTTCGATCTGGCGTTGAACGTGCTCGCGTATGTTCCACTCGGTCTGCTGCTCGTGCTGGCGCTCTATCCGCAGCGGCGCGGCATTTCGGCGATCGTCATCGCCGCTGCGATCGGCGGGCTCGTTTCCGTGTTGCTCGAGGGCGCACAGAATTACCTGCCGTCGCGGATTGCATCGAATCTGGACGTCTTGACCAACACGGCCGGCGCCGCGCTGGGTGCCGTCGGCGGCGCGCTGCTCGCGCCGGCGCTGATCGACCGCGACCGCCTGCAGCATGCGCGTTGGCGCTGGTTTCGCGACGATGCGGCTCCGCTGTTGCTGATCGTTGCGCTCTGGCCGCTGGCGCAGATCCATCCTGGGCCCATGCTGTTCGGCAATGGCGAGCTCAACCGCGATCTGGTCGCGGCGATCCTCGAGTTCTTCGGCAGGCAGGCGCCGGTGTTCGACGCCAGCCAGTTTGCGGCCGCCGAAGTCCTGGTCACGACTGCTGGCATGCTGGCCGCCGGCACGGCAATGGCCGCCGGCATGAATCGGCGCGCGCCACGGCTGAGGCTGTTGCTGTTGTTGCTCTTGTCAGCGCTGGTGACCAAGGCCATCACCTATGGTCACGAGTTCGGACCGGCGCGGGCGATGGCCTGGCTGACGCCCGGGGCGATCTCCGGGCTGGCCGTGGGCGTGCTCGTCGTGACGGCCGCCGCGACTGCCGCGACCGTGCGCGCGGCCAAGCTGCTTTCCGCCAGCGCCCTGCTGGTACTGGTCTTCATGGTCAACTGGGTGCCGCCCAATCCCTATCACGCGCACTGGCTGGCCGCGTGGCAACCCGGACGGCTGCGCGACGTCGCGGCGGCGACGTACTGGCTGGCACAGGCCTGGCCGTTTGCAATGATGACCGCGCTGCTTTGGTGGATGCGGCGCGGCCGTCAACTGCACGCTGGGCGTGGTCAATGAGTCCGGCGCAGCGAGCGGCTTCGTAGAATGTTGCTTTTCGAGGCTGTGCAATGAGTTATTACCTGCGGCACGTGTTTTTCTGCCTGAATCAGCGCGACGATGGACGCGCCTGCTGCGCAGCGCACGACGCCGAGCGCATGCAGGCCCATGCGAAGGCGCGGATCAAGAAGCTCGGTCTGGACGGGCAGGGAAAGGTTCGCATCAACAAGGCGGGTTGCCTCGATCGGTGCGACGAGGGACCCTGCGTGGTCGTCTATCCGGAAGGGGTCTGGTACACGTACGTTGACGAGCACGATATCGACGAGATCATCGACAGCCACTTGATCGGCGGCAAACCGGTCGAGCGGTTGCGGCTCTAGGCCGCTGGTCAGCGCCAGGCGGAAGCACGAGCCCGATCCCCCGCGCGTGACTCCACGACTGCAGACGCGTAGCGAACGCCGGCTGGTCGAAGGGCCAATGGGCAAGATCGAGCTCGCGCTCGACGTGCCGAAGGGTCCGCCGGCGGGGCTTGCCTTCATCGGTCATCCGCATCCGCTTTACGGAGGCACGCTCGAGAACAAGGTTGCGGCAACGCTGGCGCGCGCGTTCAGCGGCCTGGGATGGCTGGCCGTACGGCCGAATTTCCGTGGTGCGGGTGCCAGCGAAGGTGTCCATGATCATGGCAACGGCGAGACCGACGACTTTGTCTTCATCATCGAAAGCGCGCCGCAGTGGCTCGGCATCGAGACTGCCGCGGCGCTGCCGCGCGCGCTCGCCGGGTTTTCGTTTGGCAGCTTCGTCGCCGCGCAGGCGGCGGCGCGGCTGAGCCCGGCGCCTGCGCATCTGATCCTGGTCGGCGCCGCCGCCGGCAAATGGGCCTTGCCGACAGTGGCGGCCGATACGCTGGTCATCCACGGCGAGTTTGACGAGACGATCCCGCTGGCGCACGTGTTTGAATGGGCGCGGCCGCAGGATCTGCCCGTCGTCGTGATGCCGGGTGCGGATCATTTCTTCCACCGCCGCCTGTCGACGCTGAGGCGACTGGTGCACGAACACGTGCTCGCGCGCAGCGCGCAGATCGCCGCCAGCCCGTCGGCGCAATGACGATCGATTTCGCCACGCGCGCCTCGGCCGCGCGATCATGCGCGAGGTGGCAAGCGGCGCCGACGCCCAACGAACGACGGATCGTCGACTTGCCTTCATCCTTAAGTCCGAACCGCGAACACGGCATTTTCTGCCAGCATTGCAGCGTTGACTGCAACGCCCCGTCATGGCCGATCTTCGCGTCTTCGGCAAGACTCCCAAAGGCAGCGCCGAGATCACCTCGCGCAGCGGCGCACTATCGCCCGCCCAGCGCCGTTTGCTGATCCTGATCGACGGCACGCGCGACGTCGATCAACTGGCGGCCATGTTGCCACCGGGCATTCAGGAGTCGCTGCGCGCGCTGCAGGCCGGTGGCTATGTCGCGCTGCTCGGGCAGGGCATGCCCGGCCACGAACCCTTCGACGCGGCGCCGAACGCGTCGTCGATTCCGGAATCGGAGATGACGTCGGTCGACGAGGCCAAGCAGCGGGCCGTGCGCGCGCTGAACGAACTGCTCGGACCGGCGGCCGATAGCCTGGCCATCGCGATCGAAGCCGCCCTCAGCGGCGACGAACTGCGGCCGTTGATCCGCGAGGCCGAGCGACTGATCCGCAGCGCGCACGGGGCCACCGCCGCGCAGGGCTTCATCGTCGGGATCCGCCGCCGCTGAACCGGCGCTTCCGGCGCCGCTACCATAGATGCCATCCGCCGATGCGCGACTTTGCCGCGCCGGCGCACACTTTCGAGGACATGATGGACTGGCCGCAGTCGACCTGCTACCTGAACGGCGAATGGCTGCCGCTGCGCGAAGCGAAGATCTCGGTGCTGGACCGAGGCTTCATCTTCGGCGATGGCATCTACGAAGTCGTCCCCGTCTACTACCGCAAGCCGTTCCGCTTCGAGCAGCACCTGGCGCGTTTTGAGCGCAGCACGCGAGAGATCGGACTCGGCAATCCGCTCGATCGCGCAGGCTGGCGCGCGCTGGTCGATCGACTGATCGCCACCTGCCCCGATGAGAACCAGTTCATCTACTGGCAGGCCACCCGCGGCGTAGCCAAGCGCGATTTTGCGTTCCCAGCCGACACGCCGCCGACGATCTTTGCCATGACCACGCCGTTCACGCGGCCGTCGCAGGCACAGCGCAGCGAGGGCCTGCGATGCGTGACGCGGACCGACGAACGATGGCTTCGATGCGACGTCAAGTCGGTATCGCTGCTCGGCGCCGTGCTCGCCCGGCAATTTGCTGCAGTACAGGGTGCCGACGAAGTCGTGCAGTTCCGCGACGGCTGGCTGACCGAAGGATCCTCGAGCAACATGTGGGTCGTGCGCGATGCAACGGTGATCGCGGCGCCACGCGACCGGCTGATCCTCGAGGGCATTCGCTATGGCTTCGTCGAGGAATTGTGCAACGCCGCGGGCGTCCCGTTCTCGGTGCGCAGACTCAGGCCGGAGGAGGTTGCCGGCGCCGATGAGCTGATGCTGACGTCGGCTACGCGCGAGATCCTGCCGATCGTCGCACTGGATGATCGCCCGATCGGCAGCGGCCGTCCGGGTCCGGTCTATGCAAAGCTGCGCGCCGGCTATGACGCGGCGATCGAGACTATGCGCAGCGCATGAGGGTGCCGGCCTGGGTCCGGGCAACTTATGTGACCGAATCGGCAGCCGGCCGGTACGCGGCAACACGCCCTGCGAAGGCGGCGCCATGACGGAGCACTCCGAATCACCGCTCGTTTTTCCGACACCGTTTCCCATCAAGGTGATGGGCCGGCGCGTCGACGAGTTTGCACAGACGATCGTCGCCGTCATCTGCGAACACGCGCCGGACTTCGATCCGGCCACGGTCGAGATCCGCGCCTCGCGCGAAGGCAACTACCTGTCGCTGACAGCGACGATCAACGCCACTTCGCGCGAGCAGCTCGACAGCCTGTACCGAGCGCTGTCCGGCCATTCGCTGGTCAAGGTCGTGCTTTAGGCCTCGGGGCGGCTGGTGGCTGACTCGCCTGTCGTGCGCGGTCTCGGCCGCGCAGAGTATGTGCCGACCTGGCAGGCGATGCGCGCGTTCACGGCGCAGCGCAGCGCCGAAACCGCCGACGAGCTGTGGGTCGTCGAGCATCCGCCGGTGTTCACGCTCGGTCAGGGCGGGCGGCGGCAGCATCTGCTCGATCCCGGCGATATCGCCGTCGTGCAGACCGATCGTGGCGGTCAGGTCACCTACCACGGTCCGGGCCAGGTGGTGATCTACACGCTGGTCGATCTTCGCCGCCTGCGCATCTTCGTCAAGGAACTCGTCTTCCGCATCGAGCAGTCGGTGATCCAGACGCTGGACGGCTTCGGGCTGAACGCGCAGCGCGTGCGCGGCGCGCCGGGCGTATACGTGCCCACGGCCGATTCGACGGCCGTCGGCGATCTCGCCGGGATGGCCAAGATCGCCGCGCTCGGCATCAAGGTAAGCCGCGGCTGCAGCTATCACGGCGTGGCGCTGAACGTGGCCATGGATCTCTCGCCATTCACCCGCATCGAGCCCTGCGGCTATGCGGGGCTGCCGGCAATCGACCTCGCTACACTTGGCGTTTCCGCCCCCTGGCAGGCCGTCGCCGAGCGCCTGAGCGCCCGGCTGGTCGAGCATTTCAAGCCATGAGCAACGATCCGATTGCGTCGCCGCCACTGCCGAAAGACCCGTTTGCGAAGAAGAAAGGCGAGGCCAAGACGGCGCCGGTGTTCAAGAAGTTTCCGCTGCAGCCGGTCAGCGATGTGCCGATGCGCAAGCCCGACTGGATCCGGGTGAAGGCCGGATCGGCGACGACGCGCTTCTACGAGATCAAGAACATTTTGCGCGAACACCGGCTGCACACGGTGTGCGAGGAAGCCAGTTGCCCCAACATCGGCGAATGCTTCGGCAAGGGCACGGCGACCTTCATGATCATGGGCGACAAGTGCACGCGTCGCTGCCCGTTTTGCGACGTCGGCCACGGTCGGCCCGACCCGCTCGACGCCGATGAGCCGGCGAATCTGGCCAAGACGATTGCCGCGCTGAAGTTGTCTTACGTCGTGATCACCTCGGTCGACCGCGACGACCTTAAGGACGGCGGCGCGCAGCATTTCGTCGACTGCATCCGCGCCACTCGCGAACGCTCGCCAGCCACGCGGATCGAGGTGCTGGTTCCCGACTTTCGCGGCCGTCTCGATCGGGCGCTGGAAATCCTCGAGAAAGCGCCACCGGACGTGATGAACCACAACCTCGAAACGGTGCCGCGGCTGTATCGCGAATCGCGTCCGGGTTCGGACTATGCGCACTCGCTGTCGCTGCTGTCGGAATTCAAGCGCCGCGTGCCCGCCGTGCCGACCAAGAGCGGGTTGATGGTCGGGCTCGGCGAAAACGACGACGAGATCGTGCAGGTAATGCGCGATCTGCGCGCGCATGAGGTCGACATGCTGACGATCGGCCAGTACCTGGCACCGAGCAATCATCACCTGCCGGTGCGGCGTTACGTGAGTCCGGAGACGTTCGCCATGTTCGGGCGCGAGGCCGAGGCGATGGGCTTCACGCACGCCGCCGTCGGCCCGCTGGTTCGCAGTTCGTACCATGCCGACCAGCAGGCGCACGCGGCCGGCATTGCATAAGCGGCCAGGGCCCGAACCGCGCCGCCGCAGACGGAACGCAACCGGCGACGACGGCCCGCGCGGTGGCTGCCGATCGCGCGCGGCGATTCTTGTCGGCCGGCTACAGGGGCGAGGCGTTGAATGAATGAATCGACCTTCGGCGAGGAGCTACGGATGGATACGCACACGATCGAAAGCGAAGTGACGCCCGGGCGGCGCCGCCTGCTGCTGGCCGCGGCGGCGGTATCGCTGACGCCGATGGCCGCCGGCGCGCTGTCGCTGGGCGACTTGTCGCAGACCGACGCCTCGGCCGGCGTCAAGGCAGCTCTCGAACGCGGCGCGACGATCGCGGTCGATCTTCTCGGCCGCAACGACGGCTTCTGGGCCAACGACAAGGTCCGCATCCCGCTGCCCGAATGGCTGCAGCGCGCGGAGACGGCACTGAAGTTCGCCGGGCGCGGAGCCGAGGTCGAGGCGCTGAAGGTCGGCATCAATCGCGCGGCCGAGCAGGCCGTTCCGGAAGCAAAGGCGCTGCTCGTCGATGCTGTCCGTTCGATGAGCGTAGCCGACGCGAAGGCCATCCTGACGGGCGGCGACGACTCGGTCACCCGGTTCTTTGCCGACAAGACGCGGGCGCCGCTGACACAGCGCTTCCTGCCGATCGTCAGGCGCACGACCGAGAAGATCGGCCTCGCTCAGCAGTACAACGCGCTGGCCGGCCGCGCCGGCGGCTTCGGTCTGGTCAGCGGCGATTCGGCGCGCATTGAGAACCACGTGACCGACAAGGCGCTCGACGGGCTGTATTTCATGATCGGCGAAGAGGAGCGCAAGATCCGCCAAGATCCGATAGGTACCGGCAGCGACATCCTGAAGAAAGTCTTCGGCTCGCTGCGCTGACGGCGAGCGGGAACGATCCGCAGCCCGTTGGCGGGCCGGCCGCGACAGCATCGACGTGCGGGCTGTCAGTCCGCCCGGACGAAGAGGTCCGCCGGGCAGGTTGCGGCGAAGATCGCTGAGTGCTCGACCGAACCGCATAACTCGTGAGCCCATTCGAAACCCGCCTCCTGCCCGGCGAGTCGCGCACCGTCACGGCGCCGCCGAGCGAAGGGGGTCGGCCGCCGCGCGTGCTGGCGCTGTTCACCCTCGACTTCATGCGCCGCGCGGTGCAGATGCGCGCCGCGGCCGGACAGATCGACGCCATCTTCGACGGCTTCGATCTGTTCTCCTTTCCCAGCAACGTCCGGCTGTTCGCCTACAATATCGATCGCTTCGTCGATCGGCTCGCCGCCAAGTGCGCCGGCCAGCGCATCGATGCAGTCGTGTCGACCGACGAACAGTTCGGTGCGCTGGCCGCCTCGCTGCTCGCACACAAGCTCGGCCTGCCGGGCACCGATCCGCGCGCGATCCTGGCCTGCCAGCACAAAGCGTACTGTCGCGAGCGGCTGCAGCAGATTGCACCGGAGGCCAACGTCGCGCACTGGGCTTTCCCCCATACGCTGCCGAAGGCGGCGCCGCTGGGTCTGCCGCTGCCGTTCTTCGTCAAGCCGGTCAAGGCGACGTTTTCGGTGCTGGCACGGCGGATCGAGACCGAAGCCGGACTGCAGCAGCACCTGTCGTTCGCGCCGCACGAGCGGCTGATCATCAAGCGGCTGGTGCGGCCGTTCAACAACGCGTTCGCCAAGCTGATCGGCAGGCCGCAGGGCTATGCGGTCGACGCGCACTGGATGCTCGCCGAGGCGCCGTTGTCCGGAAGACAGCTGAACCTCGACGGCTATGTCTTTGACGGCGAAGTGCGCCTTCTCGGTTGCATCGACGAGATCATGTACCCGGGCACCGACGCCTTCGCACGCTTCCAGTATCCCTCGCAAGCGCCGGCGTCGGTTCAGGCGCGTGCGCGGGAGCTGACCGCGCGCATCATGCGCGGCCTCGGCTTCGACCACGGTTTCTTCAATATCGAGTTCTTTCACGATCCGCTGACCGATCGCCTGACGGTCATCGAGATCAACCCGCGCCTGGCCTCGCAGCTGGCGGATCTCTACGAGCGCGTCGACGGACTGCGCGTGTTCGACATGCTGCTTGAACTCGGCCAGGGCCGGGATCCCGGCCAACTGCCGCGCGTGCAGCCGAGGGCCAGCGTGGCGGCGAGCTACGTCTGGCGTACGTTCGACGGCGCCGCCCCGCCGCCGAAGGCCGATTCGAGGGTACGCCGCTGGCTGGCTCGGCATCATCCCGACGCGGTGCTGTTCCAATATCACAAGCGCGGCCACGGCCTGCGGCGGGAATACAAATGGCTGGGCAGCCATCGATACGCGACGCTGAACCTCGGCGCGCCGGACGAGCCTTCACTGCAGGCGCGCCATCAGCAGATCAGTGCCCGTCTTGGCTGGCCGGCTGCGTCCTGAACGCCAGCCACGCGACCTACGCCGCCTGCGCGCGCATCTGTGGCGGTAGCGGAGCGTCGATCGCCGCGCAGATGGTGCGCAGGCAGCTGGCTGCCTTCCAGTGCGTTCGGCCGTCCACGAAGGCCGCGGCAGCGCAGGCCTTGATCAGGCGCGGCTTTTCGAGCGGCGCCAGCAGATTCAGCCGATCCAGCGCACGCGCGACCGCATCGAGCGCGATCGATTCGGTCGGCACGCGCGCCGGCTCGATGCCTGGCAGCAGCAGCACGCCGGCGTTGTAGGCCCTTTCGGGCTGCTCGGGCAGCCGCACGCTGGCCAGCAAGGACAGCACCAACCCGATGTCAGCCTCGACTGGCGCCAGGCTCGCAAATCGAACCGGGGGTGGCTTATGCGAATCGCGTCCGGCCCGCCGCTTCAGCACCGTGAACAGCAGGAACTCGTGCAGCGTGATGCGGCCGTCAGCGACGATCAGCCCGTGCGCGAGCAAAAGCAGGCGTTCGCGCGCTGCCGGCGCCAGTTTCAGCAGCGTCGGGCTGGCGCGATCGAGCAGCGGCAGGCGAAGCCCCGGCGGCAGTCGCCGGATCGTGTCGTGGAACGCATCGACCTGCTGCGCTGCGTCGCTGCCGAAAGCCTCGGCCACCAGCTGCCGCTGCTGTCCCGAAAACGGCTTGTCCTTCTCGATCAACAGCGCCAGAACGACCTGTTGCGCCTGCAAGCTGTCGGCGAGCGCCGACTCCAGTTCGGCCTCACCCGGAAGCCTCGCCACTGCCCGCGCCAGCGCATGGCCGTCGACGCTGGCCGAGCCGATCGACTCCGCCAACGATTCGCCGCGCGACGGCTCCTGCACGAGCGCCGCCAGCGGGCTGACCGCTTCGGCGGGCGTGGTGTCGGCAAACGGCAATGGCGGCGCGGCAACGGGCTCGCCAAGCGCGGCCGACAACGGCAGTTCCGGCGCCGGCAGCATCGGCAGCGGCCTGCCGTAGATGCGCTGGACGCGGCGCGCCAGCGGCGGATGGGTCGCGAACAGCCCGGATACAAAACTCGGTCGCGCCGCGCCGAGGAACAGATGTGACAGCGTCTCGGCATGCGGATGCTCGATGCGGCTGCCGGGTTCTCCGGGCTGCGTCAGGCCGCCGATCTTGCGCAGCGCGCCGCCGATACCGTCCGGATTACGGGTGAACTGGACGCTGCTGGCGTCGGCCAGAAATTCGCGTTGGCGCGACACCGCGGCCTTGATCAGGCGGCCGAAAAAGACGCCGATATAGCCGATCATCCACAGCGCAATGCCGGCGACCAGCAGCACGACCATGCCGCCGCGGCTGTCGCGGCTGCCGCGACCGATCTCCATCATGAACCGGCCGAACATGGCCAGCATCAGCAGCCCGAACAACACGCCGATCAGGCGAATGTTCAGCCGCATGTCGCCGTTCAGGATGTGACTGAACTCGTGCCCGATCACGCCCTGCAGTTCATCGCGCGTCAGCCGCATCAACGTGCCGCGGGTGACGGCCACCACCGCATCGTTCAGCGAATGGCCGGCCGCGAAGGCGTTGATCGACATCTCGTTGTCCATCACGTACACGCGCGGCGTAGGCAGGCCAGAGGCCAGCGCCATTTCCTCGACCACATTGACCAGGCGCCGCTCGAGAAGGTCGCGCGTGGACGAATCGACGCGGCGCGCGCCGACCATCTGCGCAACCGCTTCGCCGCCGCTGGCCAGGCGCGTGGTTTCCCACCAGGTGCCGGCGCCGATCATCAGCAGCGTGACCAGCGTGTTGGTGAGGAAGAACCCGCGCGGCAACGGCGGCGCGAAGACGCTGAGGTAGACGAAAGTCGCGACGACATTGACCGCAACCACGATGGCGATCACCGCCAGCACGAACAGGACAACAAGCCGCTTGCTGGTGCGCCGGGCCGATTCCTGGTGCTCGAAGAAATTCATCGCTGCGCCCTGGCACGCGCAGCAATCGCCCAGGCGCTCCGGACCACGCGCCCGCCGCGCATCGCGCGCGTCACGCTCAGAACTGGACCTTGACCGGCCTCTTCTCCTCGGCGCTTTCGGTGGCCGCCAGCAGTTCGGCCTGCCGGAACGAGAACGCGCCGGCCACGACATTGCTGGGGAACTGCTCGACCGCAGTGTTGTAGGTCATCACCGCGTCGTTGAACGCCTGCCGGGCAAATGCGATCTTGTTCTCGGTGCTCGTCAGCTCCTCCGACAGCTGCATCATGTTCTGGTTGGCCTTCAGGTCGGGATAGGCCTCGGCCAGCGCGAACAGCTTGCCCAGCGCGCCGGAAAGCAGCCCCTCGGCGGTCATTAGCTGCCGCATCGCCGTCGGATCCGCGGGGTTGGCGGCGGCGGCCGTATTGGCGGCCACCGCATTGGCGCGTGCCTTGATCACCCCTTCCAGCGTCTCGCGCTCGTGCTTCATGTAGCCCTTCGCCGTCTCGACGAGATTCGGTATCAGGTCGTAGCGGCGCTTCAGCTGCACATCGATCTGCGCGAACGCGTTCTTGAACACGTTGCGCAGGTTGACCAGCCGGTTGTAGGCACCGATCACCCAGAACACCAGCACCGCGATCAGGCCCAGAAAAACGATCCAGCCCATGCCGTCCTCCCGTCGTTCGCCCGTCGCGCAGCGCGGCCGTCGGCGTCGCGGCGGACTATAAGAGAGAAACCGGCGGCGATGTGATGGTTTTGCGCGCCCGTCGCGGCGACCGGCCGTCCGCACGCGCCGCGGCCGCCTGCCGCCGCGCTACTTGCGCGTGGCGTCGGCGCCTGACTTGCGCTTCAGCTCGGCGGCTTCCGATTCGCTGAGGTAGTCGAAGTACTTGACCACCTGGCGCACTCCCGAAACGCGACTGGCCGCGCGGGCGGCCGCTTCGCCTTCCTCCTGCGTGACGCGCCCCATCAGGTAGACGACGCTGCGCTCGGAGACGATCTTGACGGTTGCGCTGGGCACGCCCTTGGCCTCGAGCAGCGCGGCACGCACCTTAGCCGACAGCGCGGTGTCGAAGTTGCGGTTGCTCAGCGTCGACAATGAACCGATGTGCAGTTCGTTCAGAACACCGGCGACGTTCTCGGTCTTCTCGGCGATCGCCTGCGCATCGAGTTTGCCTTGTTCGTTGACCACCTCGCCGGTCAGCAGAACGCGGCGGTTATAGCTGGTGACGCTGATATTGGCGCGATCACGCGGAAACTTTTCCGCCAGCGCGCGATTGATGCGTCGCTCGATCGTCTCGTCCTCGAGCTGAATGCCGACCGAGCGGCGATCGGTGACGACGAGTGCGCCGCCAACGGCGGCACCGCCAACGACCAGCGGCGCACAGCCCGAAAAAAGCACGACGGCGGTGGCGGCGAGCACTGCGCCGCGGAGGGTTTTCAGCATTTTTTCTCCCAAATAGCGGTCAATCCGCAGCAAACGCATCCCGGATCCAGTCGCGGATCCCGTTGCCATCGGCGGTGATCACATCGAAGCGGCAAGGCGGCATCCCCGCGCGCGCGCCATAGCGATCCTGCAGAAAATGCTGGGCGGCCCGTACGAGCCGGCGGCGCTTGAGGGCATCGATGCTGCCGTCGGCGCCGCCGAAGCCTTCGCCGCGGCGCATGCGCACCTCGACGAACACCAGCGTGCCGCCGTCGTCGGCGACGATGTCGAGTTCACCTTCGCGAAAGCGGACGTTGCGCGCGAGGATACGACATCCGGCCGCCTCGAGCGTCGCGCAGGCAGCGGCTTCGGCCGCGTCGCCGTCGCGCTGCCGCGGCGTTCGCACCCCGCTACGCGCGTGCGCTCTGCGGCGGAGAAAACTCATGACGCCTCCTTCGCGCCGCGCGCAGTTGCTCGGCGCGGCAACGATCGTTTCGGCAGCGCCTGCGCGCCGTTCATCGAAAGACGTCCCTTCGTTCGGGCTTGCCGTTAACGAAGACCGCCATCACCGGCGAACGTTCAACACGGCCCCCAAGGGCGGGATCGACGCGCAGCCAGCCCGTGACGCCGTCGATCTCGAACCGGCTCGTCCCTTTCAGCCATTCGGCGGCGAGGCGGTAGGCATCGATTCCGAGCGCGTACAAGCGCTCGAGTTCGGCGCTGTATGGCACCGGCGCGCGCGGGAACACCATCACCGCCGGATGATCGGGCTCGACCAGCCATGGCATGTCGACGAAGGCCAGCCCTTCCAGTTCCTGCGCCAGTCCGACCGCCGACGGATCGATCAGGTGCACGCGCGAGGTCGCCACCACGATCGCCTGTTCCGGCAGCCAGGGTCGGAACGCCGCCGCCTCACCCGCGTTCAAGGCGAGCAGGATCGCCCGCCAGGACCGCGCCGCAAGACACTGCGACAGCGCGGTAAGCCGATCAGGCTGCAGCGAAAGTTCGAACATTTCGGCGCGCACGCCGCT